>CAZPZP010000783.1:0-2307 GCA_964591025.1 uncultured Chthonomonadaceae bacterium | reverse complement strand
CTGTTACTCCACGAATTCAACCTTGACAGCGAGCGAACCACAGAGGTATACTGCCTCGTTGTCTCAGCAAGGGCGCGTTTGCGTCTCCTCTCGCATGGAAGTTCGAGACATCCCATTTTTGTTTTCATTATCACGATTTTCATAGCCCAACCTACAGCGTTCGGGCGATATCAAGGGAGATAAAGCGATGTATGCCATCGTCAAAACAGGCGGCAAACAGTACCGAGTCGAAGTGGGCGTCACTGTTGTCGTCGAAAAGTTGGAAGGCGCGGCGGACGCGAAGGTTGAACTGACCGAAGTTCTGCTCGTTAGCAGTGAGAGCGGCGAAATGACCGTTGGCAGACCGACTGTAACCGGCGCAAGAGTGCTGGCAACCATTGTCGAGCATGGCAAAGGACCGAAGATCAGTGCCATCACTTTCAAGCCAAAGAAAGGCATTCGCCTTCGCTACGGGCATCGCCAACAGTTGACCCGTCTTCGCATCGACAGCATCGTGGCGTAACGCCGACCTATTACGTCGCTCCCGATTATAACGGGAGAGGCTCGAAACGAACAAGGAGCATTTCCTCTCATGGCACATAAAAAAGGGGTCGGAAGCTCGCGTAACGGACGCGACAGCAATCCCCAGCGACGGGGCGTCAAACAATACGGCGGCGAGGTTGTCCGTGCGGGCAACATTCTTGTACGCCAATGCGGCACCAAATTCCATCCCGGTGTCAATGTCGGCTTGGGCAAAGACTATACACTGTACTCGTTGATTGATGGAGTCGTTAAGTTCGAAGGACGCCCGGATCGCCGCAAAGTCAGCGTATATCCCGCGCCTGTCGTTGTGGTCTCTGAAAATACGGAAACGGTTGCCGCTTAACCCTTTCTGCTTAAAATATCACGCCTCCGATTTTCTACGGAATTTCGGGGGTTTTCTTTTTGACGGATTTCGAGCGAAACGATGACTATGGTTCGTTCGTCAAAGCAACGTTTGTATTTATGTATTCGCAATTTGCCGCAAGGAGTCTCCGCATGAAATTTGTCGCTTATGTGTTTGCCGTATCCTCACTGTGTCTTGTTGCTGCTTCCTCTGTCTCTGCCGCCGATTGGACGCGATGGCGAGGACAGAACGGCAACAGCACGACCAATGAATCAAACCTAAATTTTGATTGGAAAACGAACCCGCCGAAACAACTCTGGAAAGTCAACACAGGGCAGAGTTATTCCTCGCTTACCGTAAAGGGCAATCGTCTCTACACGATGGGAAATGCAAAGGGCAAAGATACCGTTTACTGTCTGGACGTGGAAACGGGCAAAACGGTTTGGACGCACAGCGACCCGCACGGCAAACGCGAATCACAAGCCGATCCCTATCCCAAGGCGACCACCGCGACGCCGGTTGTTGATGGTGACTGCGTTTATACTCTGAGCCGTGAAGGGTTGGCGTTGTGTCTCGCCGCCAAAACGGGCAAATTGGTTTGGAGTAGGCAGTTTGCCAAAGATTTAGGCAAAGGCATTGTCACGCCGCCGTTTGGTTTCGCCGGTTCCGCGCTGGTTTTAGGTGACAGGGCGGTTTATAACGTCGGGCATCACGGCGTTGCGGTCAACAAGAAAACAGGCTCAGTGATTTGGAAGTCGGCAGGGCTTGCTGGTCACGCAACTCCTGTTGAGTATCAAGTCGGAACACAAAAAGGCGTCGCGCTCTTCAACGGTTCGGGCATTGTCGGCGTGGATATTGCCACCGGAAAACCGTATTGGGAACACAAATGGAAAACCCAATATGACATCAACGCGGCTGATCCCGTTTTCGATGAGACAGGCGTTTTTATTTCAGCGTGGGGCAAAGCGCAAAAACTCCGCATTGTCGGCACAAAGCCGATTGTCGCTTATGAGACGAAAACGATGCAGTCCACATCGAACAGTGCCTTGCGGGTGGGCGGTTACCTTTATGGCAACAGCAAAGGGCGTTTGGCGTGTATGGATTTGGCGACGGGCAAGGCAAAATGGGACTTGCCGGGCATCAACGAGGGCAACGTCATTCTTGCGGGCAGCACACTGCTCATTCTTGCCGAAAAAGGTGAACTAATTCTTGTGGACGCGACGCCTGAAGCGTGCAATGTGCGCGGGCGTGCCGTTGTAATGGAAGGCAAGTGTGTTGTCACTCCTGCGCTCGCCAATGGTCGCTTGTACTGCCGCAGTGTCGAGGGCGATGTCGTCTGTTTCGACTTGCGAAAATAAGTGGAAAGAAACCAAATCGAAGCACAATTCTCTCTTAGGGACTCGCGATAAAATAAATCTTCCACTCTCATCGGGCGACTAAAG
>CAZPZP010000782.1:0-2320 GCA_964591025.1 uncultured Chthonomonadaceae bacterium | reverse complement strand
GGGAGGGAGTCAATACATCCACCTAACTCTCCCCTTCCGTAAAGGGAGGGAGTCAATACACTTGTCCAATCCTTCCTTTCACAAGGAGGGAGTCGATTCTTCCCCTTATGAAATGTTCGCATCATAAGAGGGAATTTTTGGCTCCTCTCCCCACGAAGGAGAGCGTTTTTGATTCCCCTCCTTATGGAAGGAGGGGTTAGGGGAGGTTAGGAAAAGACGTTTTCGTACAGACTGTCGAGCGGCGGTTCGGGGCTGTTCTCGGCAAAGACGATGCCCTCGTTGACCTCTTCCGTCACTTCGGCGTCGAGTGCTTCGGCTCTCTCATCGTTGATGTAGCCATGCGCTTCCATATATTTGTGAAGTTGAATAATGGGATCGCGCTGCCGCTCTTCGTCCACTTCGGCTTCCGTGCGATAGGTCAGCCAGCCTTTGGTGTTGTCGTCGCCGATGCCGTGACCGACAAACCGATAACAGTCAATTTCGAGGAAGTAGGGTTCGCCCGTATCGCGGATGTGCTGAATGATACGTCCCGTCACCTCGTACATCGTGAGCGGATTCATGCCGTCCACTCTTTCGCCGTCAATTCCGTGCGCTTTTGCTTTGAGAACGAAATCAGGCTGTCCTGTCGAACGCGAGATCGAGGTTCCCATCGCATACCGGTTGTTTTCGAGCATATAGAGAACAGGCAGTTTATAGAGACCGACCATGTTCAACGCCTCATGCACGCCGCCCTGATTCATTGCGCCATCACCGAAATAACAGATACAGATATTGTCGCTGCCCAGATATTTCAATGCCCAGCCGACACCAAGCGAAATTGGAACGGGACCACCGACAATGCCATCGCCGCCCAAGAATCCGCGACTCGGATCGATGAGGTGCATAGAGCCGCCCTTACCGCCCGCGCATCCGGTTGCTCGTCCCAGTAGTTCCGCCAATATCTCGCGAACGGGAGTCCCGCAAGCAACAGCGTGAGCGTGATCGCGATAGGTGCAGAGAATCTTGTCGTCGGGCAGACGCAAATGAGGGAAAACGGCGGAAACCAACGCCTCCTGCCCATCGTAACGGTGCAGGTATCCGCCGATTTTGGCTTCGCGGAACAGTTTGTAAACCGATTCTTCCAAACGGCGGATCAACAACATCTCGCGATACATCGCAAGCAAGTCCGACCGCTGAAGGCTCGCACCCCTCGTCGGTCGCTCAATGACGGCATCGGACATTCTTCTTCCTCTCCTCTTTTCGGCGCGGACAGCACGGAATTCCCGGCTTCCACACACAATTTTGCGGACAGTGCTATCGGTTGGCGACACACTGTCTCAGACAACAAAACAGTATACCCTGTACAGGGGATGAGTCAAATTGGATGGTGCACAGAAATTCTGCGGGAAAATCTCAGATTAGCGTATAATCTTCATACTGAATACGTTTTTTGTGGGGGGTAAGGTTGCCATGTTAGGGAACAGGGGACAGGGAACAGGGGACAGAGAACAGCAATATGAGCGGACACGGGTCAAGATTTGTGGACTGACGAATCGAGAGGATGCGGAGGAGGCGGCGCGTCTCGGTGCAGATTTTCTCGGATTTATCGGTGTCCCAGATACGCCGCGCTATGTCTCTGATCCCGATTTCGTGATAAAAATTGCGGGAAAAGCGGGCTTTGTCAGCAGCGGTTCAGTTTTTGCCGAGACATCACTGGTACGTGTGGTGCGCGATCTTTTCGAGACGGAGACCTACCAACCGTTACAGTGTTGTCATTATATTCAGTATTATACCGACACAACGCCCTGGGGAAGATTTACGGACTCGCCGAATCTGCTTTCGGCGTTCTCCATTCGGGATGAACAAAGTCTCGATGCGATTGAAGCAGAAGTTCGGCGGCATCGGATTCAGCCATCGCAGACGTTCGCGCTCTTGCTCGATGCCTACCATAAAGACAAACTCGGCGGATCGGGCGAGACGTTTAATTGGGAAATCGCTGTCGAAGCCAAAGAGCGATTCGGACTGCGGATCATCTTGGCGGGCGGACTGACACCGGAGAACGTCAGCGAGGCAATTCGACGGGTGCGCCCGTATGCTGTGGATGTTTCCAGCGGGGTTGAAGCCGAACCCGGACGCAAAGATTACGCGAAACTGGCGGCATTCTTCGAGGCGGTGCGTCAAGCGGACACAGCATTATGATTTTGCTGTTCCCATCGGCACTTGTGATATACTGGTAAAAAGGATATTGCAATGTCTACGCTGTTTTTAGGAGGCACTGGTGAAGAATTGGCGGGTTTCCTTGCGCCCATTTTGTCGCCCGCTCAAAGCGAGATGGCTTTGG
>CAZPZP010000781.1:0-2335 GCA_964591025.1 uncultured Chthonomonadaceae bacterium | reverse complement strand
GCGAGAAGCAGAACACCCCCGATGACAGTCCCTTCCCAACGAGACGCATTGTCGAGATTGAGATTGATGCCGTTCTGGATCACCATGAGGAGACCCGCGCCCAAAACCGTCCCGCTGACGCTTCCCTGACCGCCATTCAAGTTCGCGCCCCCGATGACAGCCGCCGCAACCGCGTTGAGTTCATAGCCGCCGCCCGATTGCGGATCGCCCTGACCGCCATAGCCCGCATACAGAATGCCCGCCACACCTGCCAACAACGCCGACGTTCCATACGCGAACAGTTTCACACGCCCGACATTGACGCCGGAAAGCCGCGTCGCCTGTTCGTTGCTTCCGACGCTATAAACGTGCCGCCCGACTTTGGTACGCGCCAGCACAATATGAACAGCAATCGCAATAAAGATAAGCAACAGTGCCGGATACGGAATGCCAAAATCTTTGGTGATCAGCACGCGCCCATTGACGAAATCGATCAATGCTGGATACTTCGAGAGAGTGACCGGCATCTGCTGATTGATGATCAGCGATTGACTGCGAAAGAAGGTCAACGCCGCCAGCGTCACGATAAACGGAGGCAGACGCAGACGATGGATCAGCGTTGCATTGAGCGTACCGATCAACAGTGCGACACCTAACGTAAAAAAGACGGCGGTAGGAATGGCAAGTGCCGGACTGCTTTCACCGACCCGAATCACGACGATACCGAGCAACATCCCGCAAAACGCAATCACCGAGCCAAGCGAGAGATCGATTCCGCCCGTGATGATAACAACTGTCTCACCGATGGCAAAAGTTGAAAGCAGAGCGATTGAAAGAGCCAGATTTTGCAGGTTGCGCGGGCTGTAGAATGTATCGCGGGATTTGGAGAATGCCAGCAAAACACACAAAATCACCAGTACAACCAGAACGCTGCTTTCTCGCGCCCTGAAAAATCGAGACAATCTCATGCCCGCCTCGCCTGATTTGGGCGAGGCGGCAACGGTTTCTTTTTCTGAGAGAGGAGCGGACATTTAGGTGGATTCCAACCCTTTGGCTTTGAGGTCGTCGAGGAACTGTTTGGCGTTTTTCGGCGTGACCACTGTCACACCTGTATCAATGATCGTGCCGTCCAATTTCATGCCGAGTTTGTCCAGTTCGCCTTTCATGGCTTGCAGTGCCGCGTCGCCCTTGCCGCCGCTTTTTTTCATCTCATTGAGCAGCATTACGGAGAGCCGCCCAAATTCATACGGTTTCTGAACAACGGTGACATCCACTTTGCCCGCTTCTAAATTGCGGAGCGTCTCCGGTTCGCCGTCGAAACAGACGACTTTGACTTTACCGAGCAGTCCCGCTTGTTCCACCGCCGACACAATCGCCGGACCGTTATAAGAATAGAATCCCACGAATCCCGTCACTTTGCCCTGATATTTGGTAATGGCATCTTCGACGTTTTTACGAGCGCGTCCCTTGTCTTTGTTGTCCTCGAACGGCTCTTGCAGGAACGTGATATTTTTGCCCTTCACGCCTTCGAGGAATCCCTCATAGCGTTCGCGAGCGTTTTGTGCGGACATATTGCCGACAAAAGCCACCAACTTGCCGCCACTGGGATAGAGTTTCGCCGTTTCCTGCCCTGCGATCCGTCCCGCTTCCCGGTTATTTGTGCCGATATAGGCGGCACGTTTCGACTTCGGGGAGTCGGAGTCAAAAGTGATAACAGGAATGCCCGCCGCAATCGACTCATCAATCGTTAGTGCCAGCGCGTCCGCTTCTATCGCGGAAACGGCGATACCATCTACTTTGCCCGCGACAGCGTCTTTGATGAGTTTGACCTGCGCGTTATGTTCCGCAGGGTTTGGTCCTTGCCAGTCGGCTTCGACTTTCAGTTCGGTTTTGGCGGCGGTCAGCCCTTTGCCCATCGACTCCCAAAACGGCGAGATGCCGTTGGTAATGACTTTGTACTTACCCGATCCGCTTCCTCCCCCGCCTGTTGTCGTTGGAGACTGCTGCTGTCCGCCCTGGGGGGCGTTCGGCGAAGTCTGATTGCTGGTAGTGTTGTTGCCGCACCCGATGAGAAGCAGAGAGAGCAAGGATGCGCCCAAGCCGCTCAGAAAAGAAACACGATTCAACATGAAGATACTCCCGAATTTTGAGAGATGACGCAATCTTTGCGCCGTCCTGCGGATTCCTCTCCGTCAGGCTGAGTAAGGCTATTCGCGCTTCTTTCCGCAAATTCCTTCCTTGCCGCGAAAAGATTTTATAAAGAATCTTTAGTAAACGGCGTCCACGCGACAAAAGGACTGATTAGGGGAACAAATTGCCCGCTTCACTCGCCATAATAATCAGACGGGCGTTTGTT
>CAZPZP010000780.1:0-2345 GCA_964591025.1 uncultured Chthonomonadaceae bacterium | reverse complement strand
TAGACTTTTTGGGCAAGCGAAATCTCTACCCAAACTATAATGAAGAATCTGCCGCCCAGAGAATTGCCCGTTACGCTCAAACCTTTCGGCGGGTTCGGCGCAGTTTTCTCGCCTTTCTGCCGTGTTTTCAAGCCGAGTTTGGCTTTGATTTCGGGCGTGGCAGTGGTTTTGCTTTGCACCACGCGATTGAGTTCCCGCGCCGCATTGACCATAACTTTGCGCTGTGTGTCTTTGGACTTGACCGCGCCCTTGAACTCTTCGCGCTTGGTGTCCACTGCCTTGACTTTGTCGTTGAAGTTCGTCGTGGTCGTGTTGAAGTCCGTGATCTGCGTCATGTTGAGACCGGCGGCGGTGAAGTTCGCTGTCGCCGCCGTCACAAACTGCAAGCCCCAAAACACCAACTCATCATCACTATTTGGTAGGAAATCCGTATCCATTATTCTCCGATTCCTCTCATCCTTGTTTTCGCTCAAAGCCGCAGGGTATTGCAAAGCGGCGAGTAACGTGTGAGAATTATCGTCAAAAAAGTTCGGCTGCTTGAGAGTGCTTTTAAAGAAAATGTGTCGGGATCTAACGGTGGAGTCAAAAAGGTTGAAGATTATGCCTCTGTTGTGCGATAGAGTGGTATCGTATGCTGAACAAAAGAGAAATTATTTGGTTGATTTGCGGATATGCGAGAGGAAGTTTCTGTCGTGGAAGAACTATCGGAGCCGAAATTCGACGCCGCCACCTGCTATGCGGGACTGGAACAGCAGGCAAAGCAATATGAAGAAAGAAGACGCTATGCTGAAGCAACGCCCGTGCGTGATCAAATGTTGCTTCTGTTTCGTAAGTTGTATCCCAATGACTTGCTCGGTATTGCTCTTCATACGCAGTGGCTGGGCGGTCTCTATGAAGTGCAGAGGCTTCATGCCGCGGCGGAGGCGCTATACTGTCAGGGAATAGAGATACAGCGGCGTGTCCTGTTAGAAAACGACGAAGCCCTACTTGACAGCCTCAATAATCTGGCAAGGCTATATCGTGGCGAACGGCGATATGAGGAAGCAGAAACGCTCTACCGTGAAGTGATGGAGACTCGCCGCCGACAAACGCCTGATAACTTTGCGGCACTTGCTGGAAGTATTAATGAAGTAGGATGGATGTGTGAAGTCCAAGGGCGCAATCCCGAAGCCGTCACCTTGTTTCGTGAGGCGTTGGAACTGCGCCGCCAGATCGTTCCGCAGGACGCTACTCTAATTATCCGTTCCTTGTCGCATCTTGCATATCACTTCGCTTACTACGAGGGCGACTATGACGCGACACAGCATTATGAGGAAGTGTATCAATTTGCTGTCCAAACATTGGGAGAGGGCGATCCCGAAACCCAACTTGCCAAGTCCAATTGCCAGTATTATCGTAATTATCTCGAAAACGGAGACGATGCAGAGATCGATCACCCTAACGACTGCGGCGATGCTTGACCAATCGAGCGCGAACGTGATACCATAGAGGAGGAATAAGGAGACTGCCATGATAATCAATTTAGACATTCCAGAGGACATTGAGCAGGACGCGGAGGGATTGGACAAGGCGGCACTTTACCGCAAACTGATGGAAATTACTGCCGTCGAATTCTACCGTCAGCGCAAAATCGGAACTGCCGGAGTGCGGCGTATGCTCGGCTTTGAGGATCGCTGGGAGACGATAGAGTTTCTCGGCACTCACAAGGCATATCCCAATTACAACGAAGACGATGCCGCCGAAGATTGGGCAAGCATTCAGGACTATAAGGCGAAGCACGTCAAATGATTGTTGTTTCCGATACCAGCCCGATCAACTATCTCGTTCAACTCGGCATTATCGAGATTTTGCCTCAACTGTTCGAGACCGTGATCATTCCGGCGGAAGTGCATCGTGAACTCACTTCCCAAAGGACGCCTCCGGTTGTTCACGAGTGGATCAGCACACCACCTGATTGGCTGGAAATTCGTCAGAATAGTACGCTTATCATCACCCAAAAAGCCGATCCCGGCGAAACAGCGGCAATCGCCCTTGCTATCGAATTACAGCCGGACTATATAGTTGTTGACGATCTCAAAGGGCGTAAGATCGCTCGCGCCAATCATCTGCGAATTATCGGAACCGTTGGCATTATCGAATTGGCTTATCAGCAGGGACTTCTCGACCTCAAAACCAAACTCGACGAACTGCTCCAAACGAATTTCCATATTGACGAAATCATCATTCAGCAAGTGCTTGACCGCAATGCCTAACGCCGCCTATTCCTGCCACACAGCCTGTCTGCCCAATAACTTCTCGATGGCGACACGGAAGGGGTCGGTGAACTCAGCGAAGAGTTCCGTCCG
>CAZPZP010000779.1:0-2358 GCA_964591025.1 uncultured Chthonomonadaceae bacterium | reverse complement strand
ACGAGATTTATCTGATTTGTCTATTAACACTGTTTTTCGGTTGTTAATTTTTTTGCCTTGAATTCAGCAGCGCAGTAATCGCCTTATGCTTTTCGCGTTCTGCCAATTGAAGAGCAGTCAAACCCTTTTTGTTGTGCCAAGAGGTGTCTGCTCCGATTTTGAGAAGCGATGCGACCGCACCGGTTTTGCCTTTTGCGGCGGCGTGCATCAACGCGGTATTCCCCAAAGCATCGGGCGCATTTGCATCGGCTCCTGCTGTCAGAAGCAGAGTTACCACTCCCGAATGTCCTGCTTCTGCCGCTGCGTGCAGTGCCGTTTGTCCATCATTGCGTGCATGGTAAAAGTCTGCGCCCGCTGTCAGCAGCAATTCCACTGTACTTACCGAGCCGTTGGCAGCGGCTTCGATAAGTGCCGTCTCTCCATCGTCTTCGACCGTGTCAACCCGCGCTTTGGCATTCAGCAGAATACGCACAACTCCAGTGTGTCCATTGGAAGCGGCTTCGTTGAGGGCGGTCTCTCCCTCTTTGTCTTTGGCATGGACATTTGCGCCTTTTGCCAGAAGCAAACGCACCATAGCGATATTGTTGGATTCGGCGGCACGCATCAGCGGCGTCTCGCCTTCGTTGTTGCGTGCATTGATATTCGTGCCTTTTGCCAATAATTTCTGAGCCTGAGTGACATCCCCTTTTTCGGCACTTTCGAGCAAAGTCGCTCCTAAAGAGGCGCGTTTATTCTGCGCCGAGACACTCACCGCCAATGTCAAAAAAATTGCGCCACAAACCATTTTCTTTGTTTTCATCTCCGCTTTTCCTTTTCTGGTAGATTTCGGACAAATGCGGATTTGTTCTTCTGCTTTACGTCAGTGCCGCGAACGCCACACCATAAAGCCCAAAACCGCGCCGACAATCAGCCCCGCGTACAGCATTGCGAACCACTCGTCACGCGAATATCGGAAATGCCGCACATTCATTCCAATCACGACGACAGCGACAGGAACCAAGGCGGGCATCGAAATTCCCGTTTGCGCGACAAACAGCATATAGCCCGTCAGCAGTACGCACAACACATAAAACGTATAGCGCGAGCGCACCCCGAACCGCGCAAAACAAGTGAAGAAGGTCGCAATAAACAAAAAATCGGCGAAGCCGATTTGAAGTTGCATCGGCGCGGCTCCTGTTGTGGGCGAAGCCGTCGGCAGTGCCACCGTCAATGCTCTGATCGCGGCTTGCGCCATCGGCACTTTGCCCGACTGTGCCTGTGTCACCAGTCCACCCCCAAAGACCACATACAAATCTACCAAGGCTAATACGACAGCCATAGGCAATAAAATTTTCATCTCTTTGACGAGACGGGCGATCAGGACGCCCAAACTCGCCGCAAACCACATCAGCCACAGTCCTATCATGCCCGGAACCCGTGCTAAACTCCCATACGCCATGATAATCGGTGACTGCAAAATAGTGCGCCAATCCCATTCGGGAAAGCGGACAAGAAACAATTGGATCGCGACAAACGGGATCGCCAAAAGTGCCGAAAGAAGCAGATTGACATCGGAGGCACGGCGCGATTTCATAGCGCGTGCCGTCGTCACGGTGAAAAGCAGGACGAGCAACAGCGAGAGCAAGGTCATGACGACAATGATCCCAATGCCCGACCACGGCAGGCGCGGCGTCACATTGAATAAGGTGAGGTAGGCGGCGGCAGTGATGAAGGCGACACGCCCATCACGCGATTCGACGAGTGCGCCCATGCGGGCGGTGAAGTTGGAAGGTTCGGGTTCTGGAGCATTCACGGGCGTTTTGGTATGCGATAATTGTGGCATCTGCGAATTTGGGGCAATTGCCATTGTTTGTACTTCTCCTGCGTCGCGAGAAATGGGAACGCACGACATACGGGGAGCGTGTGATTATTATACACGCTGAGGGCGCGAAGCCCGCCGATTTGGGGCGGCGGGCGGATTTTTTTCTGCAACGGTGCGGGATTGCTCTCAAGTTCCGCCCGAAACTGCCTGATAATAGTACCAGCAGAGGATTATCGAGCAGTTTTGCGACGGTGCAGCAGAAGCGAGCCAGACAAGGTCGCTCCCATTAACAGCGCAACAGTTCCGGGTTCGGGAACGGCGGCGACATTGGCGGGGGTAAACATGAGATTATCGAAGCCCTCTTGTTCCGTTGTCGTCTGAAAGATGAGATACGAAAACGGATTGCCGCCATTGCTGACCGACAAAAACGTATTCGGCAAAACAACGGCATCGTCCATCTGCTCGGCGACATCCAAAATGAAATATTCACTCACCTCTCAAAGAATAGACCTCTTGCAAGAGTACAGCGAAATGAATTTCTCGTGCAGGTCTCGTTC
>CAZPZP010000778.1:0-2361 GCA_964591025.1 uncultured Chthonomonadaceae bacterium | reverse complement strand
CACGGTGATACACGCGCCGCTTTCGGGGCGATTAAAAAATTCAAGTGTGCCGCCTAAATCATGCCGACCAAACGATGCAATCAGTTCCAAGCCGATATTGGCAGAAAGATGCGGATCGAAATCGGGAGGAAATCCGTCTCCATCATCACAGACTTCGAGGCGGGCGTTCTGGGCTTGACGTATCAATGTGACCTCAATATCTCCCGCGCCGTGCTTGATGGCGTTGGAGACAAGTTCATTGACCAGCAGCATGAAAGAACCGACGCGCTCGACGGGAAACACGATGTCCTCACTTTTACAAACGATGGAACGATTCGCCCCAGCGATATTCTGCAAAGCTCGAACAATATCTTCAAGCGGAGTTCCGAGCAGGATGCTTTCACTGGATTTGAGCGTGTTTTCGGTGAGGTAGGTATTCAGCAGCGAGAGAGTATTGGTGACATACTTGAGGCGGATCAAGGTTGAGAAGGCGACGGATTCCCCTTCTGGCGGCGTCTCCAATTCGATCAAAGAAGTCAGTTGCTGGAAATGATTCTTGATGCGATGATGGCTCTCCATGACTGTGCGCTCAAGGCGGGCGTTGAGTTCTATGACCTCCTGAATCTTTTGCCGCAGTTCAATTTGCGCCATGACTTGCTTGGCGAGCAGGAGAAGAGTGTCTTGCTGTTCCTCAGTGAGTTCGCGAGGTTTATAGTCCAAAACGCAGAGCGTGCCGAGCGGGAAGCCATCCGCTGATTCCAGCAATGCTCCTGCATAAAACCGCAGGGGCGGGTTGCCGGTGACGAGCGGATTATCACAAAAGCGTTCGTCTTTGGTGGCATCGGGTACGGTAAAAACGCCGGGCTGAAGGATCGCGTGAGCGCAAAGAGAGTTTTCGAGTGGGGTTTCACGGACTCCCAAGCCGATTTCGGATTTGAACCACTGGCGGTCACGGTCAATGAGATTGATGACGGCGATAGGAACGTCACAGACGCGAGCGACAAGGCGTGTCAGATCGTCATAGGCGGGTTCACTGGGAGTATCGAGAATGTTATAGCGATAAAGGGCTTGAAGGCGTTGTTCTTCTTGACTGTGTTTTTCGGCTTGCATTGTTTCTACTCGATATATCAGAGAATGTCGGAGAACATTATTCCGCACATACAAAGAGAATTCGCGATCCGGGAGGCGGAATCCTGCTCGGTTCTGTCTCTTTTCTCAGAGTAAAGACGCAAAGCGCGAACAAATTGTCAGCGGAGACAAAAAACCTTTTGTCTCCGCTGTTGTGTTTGAGGCGAGGGACGACGCAGAAAGTCAGTAGCCTTTTTTGCTGTAGAGCGAAGTGGCGAAGCGATAACCCGAATAGGAGAGCGGCACTTTCACGAACAACTGCTCTCGGATACGCCCTAAACGGGTCGGACGGAACCAGTTGGGACGGAACGTGATTTTGCCCTCTTCGACGGCAAAGGGATCAGGCTGTGTGCTGCCGCCGTCTTCCCATGTAAAGGCGAGCATGGGACGCGGAACCGAAGTCAAATTCGGCATTCCTCGATGCCAGACGTTGGAAGTGCGGACAACGACGTCCCCTTGTTTCATCGGCAGGCGCATACTGTTTCGCGTAATGCCTTTGGTTACAAACTGCCAGTATTTATAATACTCTTTGTGTGTGCCGGGAATAATCTCCATGGCTCCGTTTTCAATGACGGTATCCACAACGGCAATGTTGCAAATCATAAAGTCGCGGGTGAAGTCGCGGTCTGTATGATAATGCTGGGGAACGCTGTGCGGCAGGTTATAGTTGCAGCCGACATTGGGCATTTGATTGGCTTGCGGGTGCAGTTCTTTGATGAGGTCAATGATGCCGCGAGCGCAGAGCGTTTCATAGATCAAGCGTGCGCCCTCACCGGGAAAGCAGTTGAGGTGTCCGCTCATCATGCCGCCGCCGTTGAAGAGTGCGCCGGAGGCTTTGCCCTTTTGGAATTCGGTGTCGAGACTGCGATGAAGTTCGGCGAGTTTTGCGGGCGAAACGACGTTCTTGATGACAAAGAAGCCGTCTTTGTCGAATGTTTGCTTGAGGGCTTCCCTTTCGGTGTGCTGAAGGGATTGAGTTTCGGGAATAAGTTGCGCTGTCATGGGTCTATCCGTTTGCTTTATAGGTTTACTTTGACCGAATCCAACAAAAGTGCAGTTGTTCGGCAGTCATGGCATTGATTGAGAGTGCAAGAGTCTGTATCTCATTATACACGATTATCGGCGAAATCTCGGTTCGCCTGACGGTAAAACTGCGGGCTTTGCTTCGGACGAACAGACATTATGCAAGAATCATGCCGATGTTGACAGGACGCTCCGGGCTTTGCTGAATGTCTGCCTTCAATCTCTCGTATT
>CAZPZP010000777.1:0-2365 GCA_964591025.1 uncultured Chthonomonadaceae bacterium | reverse complement strand
CTTACTTTTCCGAATTGGCTTAATCTCTTTATTTCTTACGAGTCTGCACCCATGAATTTTTCTTTTTCTCAATTGTCCACACGGACACTTTTACTTGCCATTTTGCCCGCCACGCTCGCACTCGGAGCGGCGGCGGTTTCGCCCTTGACGCCGCAAAAATCGCCGAAGCCGAAAACTGTCCCGACAAAATCCCAAGATAAAGTTCTGTCTACTGCCGCCAAGAATCTCCCCTCTCCCCCGAAGAATGAGGGAACAGGGAGAGGGGTCGGGGGTGAGGTCGTCAACTTTACGGGCAAATGGCAACAAACCGTCGCGCTCAAAGAGGGACAAACCGTCGAAGTTTCCGTCCATCTCGATAAGCCGTCTGCCCTGCCGCCGAATGCGCGTATCGCCGCCGAATGGACATTGAACGGCGCAGTCATCGAACCGGATAAGAAACGCCCGGAACCCGACTTTGGGATCACAGCACCAATAACAGCGAACTGGCGCAAAGTCCTGCACGCTCTCGACAACGACATCTACCTGATTTATCGCGCTCCAAAAGCCGGAACCTATACCCTAACCCTTTCGCCTGTCACAAACGAAGCCGCAATTGGCGGAACTGAGCGATGGCGTGAAAAAGGCAACGCGCCGATGTTGACCGATCAGCCGAGCGAAACGCCCTATCCTGCCGGAACCAAAACTCCGATTACCGTGATGGTTCGCCCCATTGATACAGGCAGCCTCGCCCAACAAAATTACCTCGAAACCGTCATCGAAGCCGAGCCGAACGACACGCCCGAAATGGCACAGCCGCTTACACTCGCTTCGGGCGGCAAAGACGAAGTTAAGACGTGGGAAGTCACGGGCGGGGCGGACGATGCGGAGTTTTTCGATAACGGCAAAATTGGCAAAAGCGGCGAAGATTGGTATCGCATCAACTATACGGGCAAAGAGACTCAAATGCTGACCGCGCAGATTTCGATGCCCGGTCAAACCGTTGCGGCGCGTGTGCGTGCCTATCGCCTCAAAGGGAACAGGGAACAGAACAATTCCCTGCCCAACGACCCAATCGCCAAACGACCCAATCCCCCAACGACCTACCTGTCGATTGAAGAGTATGGTGAAGGTCGCGACGCCAACGAAAGAGTTCATCAGCAGGATGAAGAACATCGCGCCAATATCGTTCGCACACTCAAACCCGGCGAAACCTACTTTTTGCGCGTGGAAGCCAATTCTCCCGGCTATCAGTTGCAGTTGCGTGTTCTGCGCCCCGCGCCCTATCTCGACAACCCGAAACTCGCTGTTCGACAGGCGGTTTATACCCAAATCGGGCAGGTAGACTCGTGGCTGACGAACCGACCACGCGGCGCGAGTGTTGACCGCCGACTGCGCGATACCGGCAATCTGCTCGGTACGCAGTGTATGTCCTGTCATACCCAGTCGGGCGTTTGGGGTCCTTCGGTTCCGTTCCAGAAGGGTTATCGTCTCGAAAACGCGCAAAATTACTGGCACATGGTTGATGTCATGTATGAGTGCTTGCGCCCGACCAACGAACTCAAAGACGCCGCGAATAATACCAGTTTGGCTCCGCTCGACATTGGTGATGGACCTGCTGGAACACGCGCCGCCGGATTCAATATCGTCAACGCTGAACGTATTCTCGCGCCGCGCAAACTCCACGCCCGCCAGCAGATCAAAACCGCGAACTATGTCATGCTGACCGCCGATCCCGGCGGCATCAATGCGGCAGGTCCCGGCTCCAATATCGGGCGCGTGATTGTGTGGATGATGTCCACCGAAATTCTCAAAACAGCGTGGGAGAAAAGCGGCAATCCTGAATACTTCCGCAAAATAGAAGAAAAAGCGAAAAGCATTCTCGACGACAAAGTGCAGTTTACCGACGATGTGGCATTGCGACTGCACTACTTCAACGCGGTCTTTCCTATCGCCAAATACGCCGAGATAGTGAAACAAGCCGAAGCGCAGGAATTTGCCGCCAAGAAAAAAGTCACGCCAAAACCGGAAGAAGTCGAAAAGTTTGTCGCGCAGGTGAAAGAGAAACTCGCGGAAGATGAACGGCGTTTGCGTGCCATCCAAAATGAAGACGGCACTTGGGGCTTCAATCCCGGCACAACGCCCGATATGGGCAAGACGTGGAAAGCGGGCGACAAAACGCCCGATCCTTCGCCGACAGCGTTAGCAATTATGGGCTTGAACTCGGCGGGTTATGGCATTACCGATCCGAATATCGCCAAAGGCGTGACGGCACTGCTCAAGGCTCAGGACAGTTCGGGACGCTGGAACAAAGCCGCTCAGACCGGATTCGTCACATCGGCGTATGCTCTGCACGCCCTTTCGCGCCTCTATCCCGAAACGCCGCAAC
>CAZPZP010000776.1:0-2374 GCA_964591025.1 uncultured Chthonomonadaceae bacterium | reverse complement strand
GACCTGCGGCAAGTCGTGTTTCCGCACGGACGTCGTGGTAGGTGAGGTGATGCAAGTCGAATTTTCGGAATGTCTGCGTCTCAAAAGCGAGACGGCTCATCCGGTCACAGGCAGCATTGCACTTCCACAGGGTTTCCACCAGTGCGGTGTGTTGTTCGGAAGAAGTATGCAGTTTGACCGATATACAGATTTGCATACACAGATTGTACCTCAAACGAAAGGAAAGCGGGGGCAACAGGATTGCAAAGCCTTTTGCCGAGACAAACGTTTCGCAAAAGGAAGACGCGGGGACTGTCACCTAAAGGAGACAGTCCCCGCGTCTTGATTATTATGGATATTGGTTCAGATGCTTCAAGACTGTCTTGGTTTGACAATAGAACAAGCGGGTTGGAGTTATACCATTGAAAATTCTGCGGGCAACCAACGCACTTTGACATTGGACGGCAGGATCGACTTGGCTGATATTTCCGATACGGATGCACGGCAGCGTATAGAAAAATGGATGCGCGACGCTGGGGATGTTTTGGGTTTGCCGCAAGAGACTCTCGCCAATCTGAAAGGCATGGTTTTCGAGGTGCGACAGGGATACAAAAGCAAAGATTCCAAGCGGCAGAATGCCGATATTGCCAATGCCGCGAAAGCCTATGCTCATCTCTATTTGCCTGTGTTGCTTTTGTTCTCAACGCAGATCGATTCTGATGTCGCACACCGATACCGCGAGAATTTGTGGCTTTTGCTGACAGGGACAATCGGCGATACCGCTACAGGGAGTGCCTACGCTTTTTGCCGCGACGTTGTCGGCTATGATTTGGCGGATTTCTTTGTGAGACATTCTGCCCGTATCCGTAACGAAGTCGAGGACGTTCTGCAAACGCTTTTGAGTGCTTGAGAGAAATTATGACAATACAGACGCATAAGTTGTCGGAACATCTGACACATAAAGCGAACTTGAAGCAGACACGCTATGGCTGGCTCCGGTTGACTCCGGCACATTCGGTGCATCTCATTTCGGAACTTTTAGAGTCGCAACAAGACGCGGCAAGTTCCGTTCTCGATCCGTTTTGCGGGACAGGAACGACAGCATTGGTCTGTGCGGAGCGCGGCATTCCCTGTGATACCACCGACATCAATCCATTTCTGGTATGGCTCACAGAGACGAAAACCTCATCTTATACTTCCGAGGAGATTAAGGCATTTCGGGAAGCGGCTTGCCGTGTCGCCGATTCTCTTGCCGATGATGAAGCAGAGGGATGGATGCCGCCGCTGCATCAGATTGAGAAATGGTGGGATACGCCAACGCTGAATGCTCTGAGCAACGGAAGGCGTCGGATAGGAGCAAGCAATGGCATATTTCCCAAACCCGTTTTCGACTTGCTGCAAATCGCGTTCTGTCGCGTGCTAATTGAGCGGGCAAATGTCAGTTTTGGGCATCAATCCATGTCGTTCAAGAAGGCAGACGAGGCATTGACACTATTCGGTGGGGACTCGGCGATACTGGAGAATTGGCGTGTGGCGTGTCAAGAAATTGAACGCTCTGCCTCTTCGCCAATAACGATTTCTCCCCACGCTCTGCTTTTGGACGCACGCCATCTAACGCGGGAATTGCCTCGAAATCACTATTCCTGCGTGATTACGTCGCCGCCCTATCCAAACCGTATGAGTTACATTCGTGAACTGCGCCCTTATATGTATTGGCTCGGTTATTTGAAAGACGGCAGACAGGCGGGAGAGTTGGACTGGCAAGCGATTGGCGGAACGTGGGGATGTGCGACAAGCAATGTGGGAAAGTGGGAACCAACTGATGATCGAAGCATTCCCCATCCCGGTTTCGAAGTGTTATTGGCACGCATTGCTGAACAGAGTTCTGTCCTGTCTCGGTATGTCCACAAGTATTTTTTCGATATGGTGGAACACATCTCAGAATTGTTTTCCGTCGTGAAGTCGGGCGGTTCAGTGCATTATATTGTGGGCAATTCCAAATTCTATGACGTACTGCTGCCCGTAGAAGAGATATTTGCCGCGCTGTTCTCCGCTGTCGGCTTCAAGAAAGTGGCTATCCGTACTATCCGCAAACGTACATCCAAAAAAGAGTTGTTCGAGTATATTGTTTCTGCACAAAAACCGTGAATATTGCTGAACCGTGCAGAGAAAGTTTCTCGTGTCTCTTTCGTTCTTTCTCCGCGTGTTTCATGGATCAGAGTGCATTATCCTTTTCTCCTATCCTGTTTTCAGGGCGCGGAGGCGAAGCATATTGAGGGCGTTTTGGGCAGAGCGGGTACGAACGATGGTACGCGAGCCGATGAGATGAGAGCAGTCCATGTCACAGCCGCCTGGATAGGCGACGGCGATCCAAACGGTTCCGACAGGCTTCTCC
>CAZPZP010000775.1:0-2379 GCA_964591025.1 uncultured Chthonomonadaceae bacterium | reverse complement strand
CCGCTGGGGGCGGACAAGCCGCCGTGCGTCCTTCGGACGCCAAATGCACAACACAAGCACTATAACGTAATGGAGGACAATCATGCGGGAATGGATACTTTTGGGAATGGTAGGACTGATTCTGATGACAACACAACCGACAGCACGCGCCGACACCGGCGCACAACTCACCAAAGAGTTCCTTTATGAGAAAGCGGCGTTTCCGTCGTGCCATGCGTCCACAATTGCCGAAACCAAAGACGGGCTGATTGCGGCGTGGTTTGGCGGCTCCGATGAAGGCGAAAAAGATGTGGCGATCTGGATTTCCCTGCATCGTGGCGGCAAATGGCAGTCTCCTATCGAAGCGGCAAACGGCGTGCAGATGGACGGCACGCGCTTTCCCAGTTGGAATCCCGTTCTGCACAACGATCCGAAACACGGCTTGATGCTCTTCTATAAAGTCGGACCCAATCCGCGCCAATGGTGGGGAATGCTTCGCACATCGGGCGATGGAGGAAAATCGTGGTCGGAAGCAAAGCGTCTGCCCGACGGCGTTCTCGGTCCCATTAAAAATAAGCCGCTTCGGCTCAAAGACGGTACATTGCTTTGCCCGTCAAGCACCGAACACGACGGCTGGAAAGTCCACGTCGAACTGACTTCCGATGGCGGAAATTCGTGGCTTCTCACGCCGCCACTGAACGATGGCAAAGCGTTCGGCGCGATTCAGCCGGGACTGATGCAGTTCCCCGACGGCAAACTCATGATGCTGTGTCGCGGAACCAAAGGCAAACTGGTCGGCAGTCGCTCCAAAGACGGCAAAGCATGGGAACCGCTCACAGAGACCAATCTGCCCAATCCCGACTCTGGTATCGACACCACAGTTTTAGCCGATGGTCGCGCCATTCTCATTTATAACCCGACGGAGACCAACGACGTTCGCACTCCGCTGTGTGTTGCGGTCAGCCGCGATGGAGTGGAGTGGCAAAGAGTGTTCACTTTGGAAGACGAACCCGGCGAGTATTCCTATCCCGCCGTGATCCAAACCAAAGACAAGAAAATCCATATCACCTACACATGGAAGCGCGAATTGATCCGGCACGTCGTCCTTGATCCCGCCAAACTATGAGAAGAAGAGAAAAGGAGACAAAACCCAATGCAATGATCCACGAAACACACGAAAGAACACGAAAAACAATGCAAAAAGCCTGAAATGGGGTTCTTGAATTGCCCCAGTGTTCCCCGTGGTTCTCTTGTCTTTCCTACCCTCTTCTTAATTTACGGCAGCACAACCAGTGATTTGACGGCTCCGTCGTGGGCGGCGATTTTGGCAAGTTGCTGCCCGGTGGACGTGTTCCAATAGCGGATCGTTTTGTCCTCGCCACCACTGACGAGAACCTTGCCGTCGTCCGACCATGCCAGAGTGAACACTGCCCGATCATGGCTGGCAGTGAAAGGGAGAAACGCGCCTTTGGATACGTCCCAGAGGCGAATGCGTCCGTCCTCATCGCCTGTTGCGAGCGTTTTGCCGTCGGGAGAGAAGACGACTGCTGTCAGTTCGCGATCCGAGGCTTTGACGCGCTTATCGAGGCTCTCCATACGCCACGTTTTGAGATAGGAATCGCCGGAAACGCTGGCAAGCATTCTGCCGTCGGGGGCGATAGACATCGCCGTAATGCCGCGATCATGAGCGTTGGTGTCAATGCGCTGTTCGAGAGTAACGGCGGTGGACTTGCGCCCAACTTTCCAGAAGCGAATCGTTCGGTCACTGCTGGCACTGATGAGTTGATCCCCGTCATCGGTGAACTGTAAGGCACGTACCGCCTCGCCGTGCGCCTCGATGTCGGATAGCATTTTCGTGGTTTTCACATCCCAAATTTTGATATGCTTGTCTTCGCCGCCTGTCGCGAGCAGTTTGCCGTCGGGAGTGATAGCGAGTGCCAGAATCGCGCCGTTATGTGCCTTGACCGTATGCGTGGTGCGGGTCTGCTTGATGTTCCACAAACGCAGAATGCCGTCGGCACTGGCAGACGCTAGAAGTTCGCCGCCACTGCCTGGAATCAGGGCGATCACATTGATTGTGTCGTCGTGCGCTCCGATCACAGAGGCTTGTTTGGGGGTGGAATCGAACCGGCGAATATTGTGATCGGCTCCGGCTGAAATGATGGCGGGCAATGTTTGGGCGAGGGCAGAATTTCCCGCCATTGCCAGTACCATGCCAAGTAAAGAAAGGGTCGCGTGTCTCATATCCGATATGACTGCGATCTGCCTATTTTGTTACAAAGCACTTGTTTTGTAGGAATTCGATCTGTGTTACCTGTTCATAGAGACCGAGAATAAGTGTTATGAATGTTATAGACAAAATAGACAAATCAGATAAATCTCGTACATTGCGCGTCTGAA
>CAZPZP010000774.1:0-2380 GCA_964591025.1 uncultured Chthonomonadaceae bacterium | reverse complement strand
TGTGTTTTGGACTGCCGGATACAACAAAGTTCAAGCGTTGAGATTTGTGGAGACGCTGTAAGACTTGAGGCATGGAACCTTCAGTTTGATCGAATGAAATCTTCGTGCAAAGAATAGCCTCATGTCGTGGCGACTGGGTGGACTGCCCCCATGCGAAAGTGAAATGAGGTAAGAGACAAATCAGATAAATCTCGTACATTGCGCGTCCGAAGGACGCTTGGCGGAACGCCATTTCAGTCGGGGGTTTTCAACCCCCGACACACCCATGTCCAAAGTTTAAGCGATTTCTTTCTGAATTCTCAACGCGACGGGCAATTTTGCAGATGACGTTTGCAAAATTGCCCGCAAATTTTCTGTTCACTTAGGGGACAAACACCTTGAACTTGATCGTCTTGGGGTCGCGCTGACCATAGACATCGGTCACCGTGATTGTCGTCATATATTCGCCCGACTTGCGATAGCGGAATTGTGCCGCCCGCCCGACTTTTTCTTCCTGAATGCCGTCTTTTTCGTCGAAGTCCCACGCAAACTTGAGTGGCACTGCCCCTGCCGAGGCACGGGCGCGGAACGTCACCGTCGAACCTTGAGCGATAGTCTGATTCGTTATACGCTCGACGGTAATAGGAGTCGCGTCAACAAGGGTGCGAATTTGACCGAGGTTCATCACGCCGGGGGCGTCTCCAAAAACGCGAATCTCTTTGATTGCCGCCGCATCTAACTTCAATCCAATTGCCGCAATGGGAATCGTCAGCATTTTCCAAGTATCCTGCGTCGCGCCATACTCCAGAGGAAGCAGGAATTCGGTGGAATTGCCTTTGGTCGTGATCATCTGAACGCGTAGGTTCTGAATATCGCGGGCTTTTTGTGCAGTGGCACTGCCGCGCCCTCCGGGTCCCCCGCCTGCCGAGCCGCCGCCCATCATTCCCATTGCGCCGCCCATTCCTCCGGCACTGGCTGTTGTGGAAGAGCGAACATTCACCGCAAATTGCAGATAAGCGTCCTTATTATTGAGATAGCTCGCGAAATTGACGGGAGTATTGAAGACCAAACTTGCGCCCTGATGAAAGCCATGTGTGGTGATCTTGATAGATTGGCTTCCGCTCAGGTGCATCATAGTATCTTCGGCGACAACGCCGCTGCCCCAAGCCCGTGCCGTGACGCCGGAGATCGCTTTGGGTTCCCCACGATAAATGATATCGCCGAGAGCGTTTTGTCCTGCCTGTGCGATGCGGGCAAGCCCAAGCGTTCCTGCTGCGGCAACAACCCCGCTCAGAGCAAGTAAATGGTAATAAGATCGTCGAAAGGTCATGGATTGTCTCCTCGGTCTTCAGGTAAATGGATCGTTAGGTTATTGGGTCGTTGGCGCAGGTACGGAAAGTACTCATCCCTCTGTCCTGCCGAACGAAATAATTCTTTCACTGTATCGCGTCCTTTAGACGCTCGTCGCGAAGCGACATTTTAGGCGGGTACTTTCGGTATCCGACAATCACCACTTATATTTATACACGCGATTGGCGCATTTCCTCATGCGTTGGAACCTGTATGCGGCTGATCGCCGTGGCGTTGCCTGTTGTCGGGTCAATGTCAATGAGAACGCCGCACAATTGCGCTGCACCATCGGCAACCTCGAAGCGGGCGGGCAGCAGACTGGTAAAGCGCGACAGAATAATGTCGGTATTCATTCCAATAATCGAGTTGACAGGTCCTGTCATCCCCACATCGGTCAGGTATGCCGTGCCTTTGGGCAAAATGCGTTCGTCCGCCGTTTGAATGTGGGTATGTGTGCCGACAACCGCACTGACGCGCCCATCGACATACCACCCGAACGCCTGTTTTTCGGAAGTCGCTTCGGCGTGAAAATCTACAAAAATGACTTTGGTTCGCGCCGAAATCTCGGACAGTATGTCCTCGATCAGACGAAACGGATCATCTACCGGGTCCATAAATGTCCGCCCCTGCAACGAAACCACTCCAACATCGCCGCCTGACGAAGAGTAGACGGCATAGCCGCGTCCCGGCGCACCCGGTGGATAGTTGGCAGGGCGCAGAATACGGGGTTCGTCGTCGAGATAGGTATAAATTTCGCGCTTGCCCCACGCATGATTGCCGAGCGTAATCACGTCCACATTAGCACGCTTGAGCAGTTCGGTGGCAATGTCCGCCGTGATGCCGATCCCTGCCGCCGCATTCTCGCCGTTGACGATAACAAAGTCGGCTTTATGGCGCGTGCGGAGGCGCGGTAGCCACTCCAACGCGATTGTCCGCCCCGGCTTGCCGACGATATCGCCCACCATCAGTATCCGCATCGCTTTGTTGCACTTTCTCTGTCTTAGACGTACGCTGCCACGATTTGGTTAGCCTTGCTTCGACAACCCCACCT
>CAZPZP010000773.1:0-2385 GCA_964591025.1 uncultured Chthonomonadaceae bacterium | reverse complement strand
CCATTTTACCCCGCTCTCCCCTGACCGTCAACCGCTGGACGGCGAGGGAAGAAGAGGAGAAGAGGAGAAGAGGAGAGGAGGAAAATTTCTCTTCATTTTGTTCCGTTTCTGTTCGATTGATGGGAGAGTTATCTGTATGATTCTTTGCGTGTTCTGTTCGTTCTCTTTCGTGTGTTTCGTGGATCGATGAATTTGTTTTTTCTCCCCCTCTCCCCTTCTCCCTCTCTCCCTCTGTTCTCTCGCCGATCATCCACGCCGCCAATTGCTCCGTTGTGGTCTCCCTTGTGATCGCGGTGACGACGTTGCGCCCGTGCCGCAGAACCGTGACGCGATCCGAGACGGCAAGAATTTCCGTGAGTTTGTGCGCGATGAGCAGAATGGTGCGCCCCTCGTCGCGCAGACGCCGCAAGACGCCGAATAACTCTTCAACCTCATCACCGGCTAAAACTGCGGTGGGTTCATCGAAGATAATGATGGGAGCCTGTGTGACGAGTGCCTTGACAATTTCGATGCGCTGCTGCGTGCCGACGGGGAGCATGGCGACTTTGGCATCGGGAGCAAATTGCCAGCCGAGTTGCGCGGCATACTCCAACGCTGATTTTGCGACTTGCTTGGCGGAGAATCTGCCGAAAGGAGCGGAAACCTGCGGCATAGCGAGGGCGAGGTTTTCGGCAACGGTAAACGCCGGAACCAGCGTAAAATGCTGATGCACCATCGCAATTCCGGCGGCACGCGCCGCACGGGGCGAATCGAAACGGATGGGATTGCCCTCAAGAAGAAGAGTGCCGTCGTCAGGCGAAAACAGCCCGGAGAGGATGTGCATCAGCGTAGATTTGCCCGCGCCGTTCTCGCCAAGAAGCGCGTGGATTTCGCCCCGTCGCGCCTCGAACGTGACGTTATCGAGGGCAGTTGTCTTGCCAAAACGCTTGATAATGCCCTGCATTTGGAGGATTGGGTCGGTGGGTCGGTAGGTCATTGGGTGATTGGGTTGTTAGGTGATTGGGCTGGAAGGTTCGGGTACAAGAACGTACCCGCCTAAAAAACAGACGTCCTGCGGACGAACCCCTTGAGAGATTTGCGTCTCCTTTGAAAATCTCTGCTCTCAAGAGCGTTTTTTGTAGAACGATAACCTTACAGTTTGTGCGTCCGTAGGACGACTGTACTTGAGTCGGGTACGTTCTTGTACCCGATAATGAGAATACTTGTGCAAGAAGTCTACCGAACTAACGCCCTATCCCGCGACAGGAATTTTCAGCGTTCGATCCAGAATTTTCTTTTGCGCGTCTTCGATTTTGGTTTTCAGTTCAGCAGGGATTTTGTCCAGCAGTTTCGGGTTCATAATAAATCCAATCGCCCCGGATTTCATATCGAACGGCGTGTCATTGGGCTTGAATGTTCCCTCTTTAACACTCTTTGCAATCTGAACAAACGCTCTGTTGAGAACAATGGGCGCAGACGCTAATATCACATCAGGGGCAATAGAGTTCTGATCTTTGTTTGTGCCGAGCGCGTAACAGGGCTTGTCGGGTTTGCTGCGTTCCTGAACGGCTTGGAAGACGCCCGCAGAAGCCGCATCGACATTTTGCATAATCACGTCTGCGCCCTGATCGAGCAGTGCCGACGTTTGCTGTTTGGCAGTCGCCACATTGTCCCAACTGTTGGTATAGACGGCGGGAATAATGGCAATATCGGGTTTGACGGCTTTCGCGCCCGCCTCGAACGCTTGGAAGGCACTCTTGACGGCGATAATTTCCGAGCCGCCGACCATGCCCAATTTGTTCGTTTTGCTCATTCCGGCAGACAGCATTCCGAGCAGATACGCGCCGTCTTCTAAGCGCAGGACGATAGGAGTGGTGTTCTTGCCGACTTTGCGCCCCGACGAGACAACAAACAGGGTTTTCGGGAATTGCGATTCCAACTTGATGCACATATCGTCGAATTCGCCGCCGTGCGCGAACACAATGTCATAGCCTTTGCTGCCAAACGCTTGAAGTTCTTTGTCCTGATTGATCGGTGTGTTGGATTCCACGTTTTGTGTCTCCGCGCCGAGTTCAGCTTTCACCGCCATCAGTCCATCATAAGCGTTGGCGTTCCAACCGTTATCGCTGACGGAACCCGGCGTCAGCAGAGCGACTTTCAACGTGCCTTCGATTGGTTTGGGTTCGCTTGGCGTTCCAGCACTGGTATTATTGGCAGGCATTGTCGTTGCTGATTCCTGCCGTCCGCAGCCGCTCAAAAGCAACAATCCGGTGAGTGCCAAAAGTCCTGTTCTGTGTCTTGTGTCGCGCAAAATTTTCGTCTCCTTCGTCATGTATATTTCTCAGTACGAACCACCCCGCTCCCATGCTGCACAAAAACTGGGGTGCGGAGGCGATTTTCTACATT
>CAZPZP010000772.1:0-2386 GCA_964591025.1 uncultured Chthonomonadaceae bacterium | reverse complement strand
CCCTATCAGAGGAATTCATTCCGCTGTGTCTGCATCGCCCAATAACCCACCGACCCAATCGCGCACTGACCTACTCCATGACGAAAAGGAACAGCTCATTGCGCCGCGCATAGTACTTCATTTTGCGGATCGCCTGAGCCTCGATTTGTCGGACGCGCTCACGGGAGATTTGCAGGTTGGCTCCAATTTCCTGTAGAACCTGCGTCGTATCTCCTTCGAAACCGAGTCGCTTCTGCATTACTTCGCGTTCGCGAGGCGTCAGAATCTCCATCAAGCGGGCAAGGACGCCCAAGCGTTCCGCACCGAGCAAAGCGTCCTGCGGGTTCGCGGCGGTTTTATCATTGATCAGCGAGGCGAGCGTTGTATTCTCCTCATCACCGACCAGCATATCGAGCGAAACCGGCTCTTGCGTCGCCTGCATCAACTGCGTCACTTTGCGGACGGGCATCTGGAGATGTGCCGCGATCTGTTCGGAGGTCGGTTCTACGCCCTCTTCGCGTAGGAAATGCGCCCGTGCGCGTTCGATTTTGCGAAGCGATTCGGAGACATGGGCAGGAATGCGGATTGATTTCGATTTGTTATCAATGGCGCGGCAGATGGCTTGACGCACCCAATGAGTCGCATAGGTACTGAACCGATAGCCGCGAGCGGGGTCGTAGCGTTCTGCCGCTGTCATCAGTCCGATGGCTCCCTCTTGGATCAAGTCCTCAAAGGGGATCAGCGCGTGATGATAATTCTTCGCAAGATTGATCACAAGGCGCATATTGGCTTCGACAAGTCGGGCTTTCGCAATATTGTCGCCCGCTTTCACTCGGCGTGACAACTCTTTTTCCTGCTCGAATGTGAGAAGAGGGCGGCGTGTCAGGCTATTGAGATACGGCTGTGTATCCATCCGCCCCACCGACTCGCTCTCATTCTCTTTGTCTGTCCCTGCTGTTTTTGCTGTTGACTCTTTCATTTTTCGCTGGCACTCCTTTTGCCCTGCCGCCGAATCCCCAAAAATAGTGAACAGGACGTTTGCTGCCTGCCCGCGTGCCGACCTCTACTTTACTGATACTCATTATGTACCGCGACAACACTGTCACGGCGTGAAGGTTTCCATACCGCCGATGTGATGCTTCTGACACGCCTCATGCTTGTTATGACGACAGAACCTTGAGAAAGGTTTGCCCGGCGTTGGTGTGAGAGCGATCACCGATCCAGTGATGCAAGAAACGTACCATAAGTCGGATTTTGGGCTTGGTGTACACACGCAAACCTACCGGAATTTTGGAGTAAAATGCCGATGCACCGCGATAATGCCGTGTTGATTTCCCATACGTGAGCCGCGAGTCGATTCATGAGCCTGTTACGGCTGAGACAGAAGGAGCAAAAAGAGAACGCCCCTCCGTGAAGAAGGGGCGTTCTGATTGCGAGATTTTGCTTTCCTCATTTGGAGGAAGAAAGGGTTAGAACCGCAATCCCAGTGTGAAGCTGTATCCATCCAATTCGTTGTTCGCACCGGAGATAAACAGATAGCGGAGATCGGCGGAAAGCGGATTTTTGCCCATGGTCAGTTGGTAGCCGAGAATGAGAGACAATGCGCCTCCTGAGAGACCACGCCCATCGATACGCTTGCCGAACGAATAACCGGCTCCTGCGCCGTAACGGTATTTGCCTTGCTTGCCGATGATGTTGATCAAAATCGGCACGTTGTAGACTCTATCGAAGCCGTTGTATCCCACGCCGATATTAACGTCATAGCCGGCGCCGTAATAGACAGTGCGTTCGGCGACGCCGCTGATGCCGACGGCACCCTGCACGTTGCGAGCGGTTTCGCTTTGGAAGATATAGAGTCCGACGCGCACCGTCCAATCTTTCGACAATTCAGGCAGTTCGTCGTTGCCTTGAGCTTTTGCGGCGTTCGGTGCCGCGGTCAGAGCCATCGCGGTCATCAGTCCCAGTGTTGCGCTTCCCCAAGTCACTACTCGTTTCAATTATTCTCTCCTTCGTGGAAAGCCGTGCAACAAATCGAGTTTCCATGTTGCCTCGAACGTGTACGATACTCTCCAAATCTCCGAGACGTATTCTGCTTTTTAGAGCAAAATTCCTGCACAGTGTACCTGTATTCGCGAAAATTTCTTTTTCTTCACTCGGAAATGCTCTCGAAAGTGCAGAAGTTGGTGTTTGCCTCTTGACGGGAAGGGGAGAAGCGTGATAAACTGTAGTTGCATTGCGGGAGTAGCTCAATGGTAGAGCTCCTGCCTTCCAAGCAGGTGGCGCGAGTTCGATCCTCGTCTCCCGCTTCTTCCAGCGGGTTTGTTTTGCCCTCGTAGCTCAGTGGATAGAGCAACCGCCTTCTAAGCGGTAGGTCGCAAGTTCGAGCCTTGCCGGGGGTACGTTTCTG
>CAZPZP010000771.1:0-2398 GCA_964591025.1 uncultured Chthonomonadaceae bacterium | reverse complement strand
ACTTGAGGCAAGTACCGCGTGAGAGCAACTAAAATTACGAAGAGTGAGGCAAAACTGTGACTCCTGCATTGGAAATGCGACACATCAGCAAGGCGTTTCCCGGCGTCGTTGCCCTCGACGATGTCTCTTTGACCGTCGGAGAGAGCGAAATCCACGCGCTTTTGGGAGAGAACGGGGCGGGCAAATCCACCCTGATGAAGATTCTGGCGGGCGCACAACCCAAAGACGGCGGCGAGATTCTGCTCAACGGGCAAGCCGTCACGATAGACAGTCCGCAAAAGGCGATGGAGTTGGGAATCTCCATCATTTATCAAGAGTTCAATCTTGTCCCCTATTTGTCCGTCGGCGAAAACATCTATCTGGGGCGCGAACCCCGCGCAGTCATTCCCGGCTTCGTGGATTTTCGCAAACTCTACGCCGACGCGCAAGCCGTCATTGACAATTTAGGCGTCAAGATAGACGCCCGAACTCCTGTCAATCGCCTCAGTATCGCGCAGCAGCAGATGGTCGAGATCGCCAAAGCCACCAGCCGCAAATCCAAAATTATCGTGATGGACGAGCCGAGCGCGACCTTGACAGCTCACGAACTCGTTGCCCTGTTTCGCCTCATGCGCCAACTGAAATCCGAAGGCGTTGCCATCGTCTATATCTCGCACCGCCTTGAAGAGATCAACGAGGTATGTGACCGGGCAACCATTATGCGCGACGGCAAATGGGTGGCAACCGAAGACGTGAAAAATCTGACCCGCGAGGACATTATTCGCCTCATGGTCGGGCGCGAACTCAAGGACGCCATTCCCAAAGTCGCCGCCGAACAGGGACAAGTCGCCCTTGCCGTCAAAAATCTGAATCGTACCGGAGTGTTACATAACATCTCTTTTGAGGTAAAACAAGGAGAAGTTCTCGGCATCGCCGGATTGGTCGGGGCGGGACGCACGGAGACGGCACGCGCCATTTTCGGAGCCGACCCGATTGACAGCGGAACCATCGAGGTTTTTGGCAAGCCCGTCAAGATCAAATCGCCGCAGGACGCCATCAAATACGGCATCGGCTTGGTCACCGAAGACCGCAAGCAGCAAGGTTTGGTGCTGGGAATGGCGGTGCGCGAAAATACCACACTCGCCAATCTCGGTGCATTGGCGAACTTGGGCTTTATCAACGGCAGGGAAGAGCGCAAAGTTGCAGAAAAATACCGCTCCGATCTCGGCGTGAAAACGCCGCATATCGAACAGGCGGTTCAGAATCTGTCCGGCGGCAATCAGCAGAAAGTGGTTTTGGCGAAGTGGCTCTATACGGGTTCCAAAATCCTGATTTTCGATGAGCCGACACGTGGAATCGACGTAGGCGCGAAAAGCGAAATCTATAAACTCATGAACGCACTCGCCGCGCAGGGCGTCGCGATCATCATGATCTCGTCGGAGCTGCCAGAGGTAATGGGTATGAGCGACCGCATTTTAGTCATGCACGAGGGGCGCATTACCGGCGAATTGAACCGCGCCGAAGCCACTCAAGAGAAAATCATGCATTTGGCAACAGGCGGAGAATAGAGAGGGAGAGAGGGAGAAGGGGAGACAAAAACCCAATACAGTGATCCACGAAAGAACACGAAAAAGACACGAAAAACAATTCACGAGCGAATCCTAAAGAAAGATTGTTGAATTGTCCCTGTGTCCCCCGTGTCCCTTGTGGTTCTTTCTCTCCTTTTCTCCTCTTCTTTGCAAAAGGAGCAAGGCGATATGGCGGCAGGAGGTCCCGGATACTACGGCGCACCGCAGCAGCCCGGCGTGGTCGGCGCGAAAAAATCCAGTGAAAACGGCTGTCTCATCTGGGGACTGGCGGGTTGCGGCATCTGTCTGCTGTTGGGCGTTATTTTTATCGTGGCGTTGGCAAACTCGGCAAGCAAAGGCGGAGGCGGAGGCTTTGGCGGCGTCATCAAAAATACCGTCTCGGCACAGGTTTGCGGGCAAAGTATGGAATCCGTCAGTGTTGCTATTGAAGCGTATCGCGCCGATCACAAAGGCAAATATCCTGCCAAACTGACCGATCTTGTACCGGACTATCTCGCTGATTCGGCAACGGTAGACTGCGGCGGAACCGTCAAGCAGTTGGGTGACAAACTTGTGTATCGTATCCCTCCGCAAAAAGCCCCTGATGAGACGGCAGTTGTTGAAATTCACATGGGGTCTGCAAGCATCGGGAGCCTTCAGACAACGCTGAGTTATGTCCGCATTCTCAAAAATGGCGAGGTTGTCGTCGATCAGGTAACGCGCCAAAAAGTGCGCGGCACAGGTGGTTCACGCTATACGCCGGTTCCCGATGATAAGGCAACAGAGACTGACGAAGAAGAATAGACCTCTTGCAAGAGTCGGGTACAAGAACGTACCCGACTGAAAAACAG
>CAZPZP010000770.1:0-2398 GCA_964591025.1 uncultured Chthonomonadaceae bacterium | reverse complement strand
CGGCACGGCGGAACGCCCTCCGTCTGAAGAATTTATTCTGCTGGACTCTTGCAAGGGGTCTATTTTTTTCGTGTTGATTTCGTGTTCTTTCGTGGATCATTGCATTGGTTTTTTCTCCTCTTCTTCTTCCGCAATGGGGCGCAGCAGTTCGTCTGTATCCTCGTCGGGAATGAAGGAGGCGGGCTGGAGCAGCAATTCAGCGGGGGCATCGGCGGGGCGCAAGAGGTGGAGGCGATCACGCCAGCCGCGCCCGCGCTCGATGGACGAGATAACGCGGCGGGCTTCGCGGGCGAGTTCCACGCTCACGGGGACAAAGTGTTCGGGAGATGATTCAGAGGAATTTTCGCCGGTGTGGGTAAGGGAGCGCAGGGCGGGCAGGGCGCGTCGATCTCCCAAATGCTCGAACGCCCGCACCACGAACCAACCGACTATCTCGCTGTCTGCCCATTGCCCGCGCCGCTCCAACAGTCGAAGCAGATAAGGCGCAGCACGGGGATCGCGGAGATAATCCAAAACGGGCAGGAGATTGCTGCGAACTTGGGTATCGGGACTGCCAAGCGTATACCACAGCAGGAAGAGGGCATCGGGCGAAATGGCTCCGAGGGCGCGACAGGCAGCATCCCGGAGCAGAGTGGTCGGGCGCGACAAGGCACTCTGACCGCGTGCCGTTTCCATGCGAAAGAGGCGCAAAACTCGAACGCAACCTTCAACGGCTTCCGATAGGGCAACTAATCGCACGGTTTTGAGCAGACTCAGGCAGACTTCGATTTCGCTCCGAACGGCGAGGGCGATGGCTTCGCCTTGAAGCGGCAGCAGGGCTTTGAGGGTATCGAGCGATTCCAAGAGTGTGATATGGACAGACTGACCGATGAGGGCGCGGAGCGGCACGCCATCAAGATCACTCGGTTCACATCCAATCAACTCTGTGATATGCTGAGTGAGACGTGCCGCCGAAAGCGGCACACCTGCCGCATCGGATTCCGGCGGATAATTGAGTAAAACGCAGACCGCTTCGAGGCGTTCTCCGTCCGTGCGTACCCCGATTTCCAGAGCGAGCCATGCCCAAGCCGATTCGCGCCGTGCTTCCTGCGGCGATGTCAGGGCATGGCGCAAATCTTCGAGGCGACGGCGGCGGGTGCGGGTTTCGGCATTCATACCGTCGCCCTTTGGTTCGGGTACAGGAACGTACCCGCCTGAAAAACAGGCGTCCTGCGGACGCACACTCTTGCAATTGTGGGCGATAACCTCTCAAATAGGCGATTTTCGTCCACAGGACGACTGTACTTTGGGCGGGTACGTTCCTGTACCCGATATTGCGACGTATCATCGTTCATACCGTCGGGGTATCCTGCGGTGTTTCTGCTGTCTGCAAACGGAGCAGGGTTTGCCGTTCCCATTCGCGCCGTGCGTCTTCCGAAAAGGGACGCAGCAGCGATTCGGGGTCTTCGGGCAGGGCGGTTGTCGGGCGCAGGAGGATTCGGGCGTGCTGTTCGATATTTTGGCGTTCGATGACGGCAATGGCGCGGGCGAGATGGCGCGACAGTGTCCAGTCGGTGGTTGCAGTTTCACGGCGCAAACGGTGCAGTATCGGCAAACATTCGGGGGAGGCGATCTGTTCGAGGCAGTCCACAATCGCGCCTTGAAGCGCGTGATCGGTGCAGATGGTCAAACCGCAAAGCAGGGATGAAACGGCATGACCGGCTCGCAGATACTCCAAGCCGGGTCGCATGGCACGCTGCATCAAGGGTTTGCCTTTTTGGAGATGATTCCAGAAAGGCGCGAGTTGATGCGGCGGTATGGCGACGAGCGTTGTTGCAATGGCGGTTTGGATTGTATAGTGATCGGGTCGGGAGAGTTTCGCTGTCCAGCGTCCGCGATAAAAGTCATACAGCGTTTGGCAAACGTCTTCGGTCAGTTCGCCGAGATGTAGGATGCGAATCGGGCGCAGGGCAACCGCCAATTCTGCCGCGCTGAAAGTGAGGACAGGCGTCTCGCGAACAAGGGATAGAACTGCTTGAATTGCCAAAGCAAGAGAAGAGTTGTCGGTTGGGGCAAGCTCGCGGGCGTTCCAAACTGTTAGGAAAAGAGTCGCCATTTTGCGGCGAGGCTCGTCCTCAGACGGCAAATAGGGCGAATCATGACCGTCGGGCGCGTAGAGCCAAAACGCGGTTTGACAACGCCTGTTCTCATTCGGTGAAAAAAGCGCGTCTAAAATGGTTTGAAGCGTGACGGATTCCACCAGATTATTCCTTCTCGAAAGAGAGACAACAATAGACCTCTTGCAAGAGTCGGGTACAAGAACGTACCCGACTCAAAAACAGCCGTCCTACGGACGAAATCCCATTGCCCTTCGAGTGCGAAGCACGGCACGGCGGAACGAGACCTGCACGAGAAATAA
>CAZPZP010000769.1:1306-2402 GCA_964591025.1 uncultured Chthonomonadaceae bacterium | reverse complement strand
ACAGGGAACAGGGCAATTCCAATATAACGACATGGACTTTCTGTCCCCTTATGGGAGTATCCTACACCCAACTTCTTATTCCCTGTCCTCTTGCATTGTCCTGTTCCCTATAACCCATTCCCCGATGGCTTGCAGGAGCCTGACGCAACGTTCCGTTCCTGTCAGGCTCATACGATAGCGCGGGACATGGACGTTGTCGCTTGGCAATGCAATCGAAAGCGTCGGGGCAAGAGGAGTAAATAGGCGCGTCTGGCTGCCACTTTTCGCGGCGGACAAGTGCAATTCGACGCCCTGCGCCAAAAGCGTATCCGCCATTCGAATCCCGAATGCCGGGTCAATGAAATTTGTCCCCTCGAATACCCGAATGGCGGGCATATCGAGCCGTCCGTCGCCGATATTTTTGATATGCGGCACGTCGGCGTTGGCAATCAACTCCAAGTTTGGGGCGTTGCGGCGCAGAAATTCGACTGCCTTCTGTGCAACGTCCATCGCGCACTCTTCCGCCATCACGAAAACGACGCCAATACGCGGATCGGAAATCGCCTTTACTGCTTCGGCGACGGCGTAAACCGTAATACGCGGATCGAGTGCCTTGCCTTCCACAAAATCGCCGTCGAAAAGGGTCTCTTCCTTGAATGTCCAGCCCGTTCTGTAGGGACGAACCTTCTCGCCGAAAATTGCGAGCCGCTCCTCGGAATTCTGAAAGACCACCTGCCCCATAACAGGATACGTCTCCGTCGCACTCTCGGCAAGATAATCGAAGCCCTGCAATGTTGCGTCGGCAAAAATCTGCGGCTGATTGCCCCAAACCCGCGCATGGAACCCGCCCTCTTCGCGCACTCCATAGACACAGCCGCCAACCTCGTCCACATGAGCGACAAAAACGGCACGCAACTCGGCAGGAGTCGCCCCCGCTTTCTGAAACAGACAGAAGCCGTCTTCGACAAAGGTATGTTGCCACGCCGCCCCAAATCGCTCGATCAAGAGATTGAGGACAGGTTTGCACGCCGTTCCCACCGAAGGGACTTCTGTTAGGGCTTTGATAAAATCGCGATCAAGTGTCATGATGGGTCATTAGGTCGTTGGGTCATTGGGT
>CAZPZP010000769.1:0-1206 GCA_964591025.1 uncultured Chthonomonadaceae bacterium | reverse complement strand
ACCCAATGACCTAACGACCCATTTTAGGGTTTGCCAAAGGGATTGTCCGGCTCTTTGAACGTGGAGTCCGGCACATCAACGCGGCGCATATTGCCGTAAACACTCGGTATGAGAACGACATTGTCTGTCGTACTGTCCATCTCCTCAAGGGAGTCCTTCGGTTCGGTAGTCGTCCCGAAAACAGTGGGAATCGAGACATCATTGCGATCATTGTTATCGGGGCGGTTCATCAGTCCCAGATCGTCGCGCAGTTTGTTGATTTTCTCGATGGCTTTTTGCCATGAGCGACGCAACATCTCTTCCGGCGATGCGGCGTATTTTTCGGCATAAGAAAATGCTACTGCCTGTGCCTCTTTGACGCCGGGATCGAGCATCGCCGGCGCACGCCCCAAACGCGATGGGCGCGTCAGAGTGACCGAAGAGCTTTCTGTCAAATCGAGGGTCAGACTTCCGCTTGTACGGTTCAGATACTTGTTAGGTTTCGAGTCGGAACGGTTGGTTCTGCCTTTGTCTTTGTCGAAGTGACGTTCAACGGCTGCCCGCCCTGCCCCCCAGGGAACAAGTTGAGGGTCGATGTTGCCCAGTTTCAGAGTGCGCTGCGCCTCCAAATGTTCGATGCCCTCTTCCAACGTGATGACCGCTTCCTCAGCAGTAGTGAAGTTCCGATCCCGTACTACAGTCATCAGAAGTTTGCGTGTTTTGGCAACCGCTTCTTTGAGATTGGAAGGCAAATTCCCGTTTTGGAGCTGCTTGCGTATCCAGTTGAGTTTCCAATAGACCTCGGCTTTATCAATATAATCGGCGTCGGCTCCGCGAAAACCGGGCGAAAACCGGATCGCCGTCGCCAGTCCGCCGCTCTGCCAATCGCTGTTTTTGTATCCGCCTCCGCCTGCGACGACATCTACTGTAGGCTTGATATAGCCTTCCGGCAATTCGCGCCTCATCTCTTGCCCTGTTGCCGTGTTGGTCATGGTGCGAAGCGAATCCGTGACTTGCAACGACTTGATTTCAGAGACGTTGAATTCACCCAACTCTTTTTCTTGATTGCACCCTGCCAATCCAAATAAAACCGCGATGCTCCCGATAATTGTTTGTCCGCGCATTGTCGTTCTCCTCAAGCGAGGGATTAGGTGTTAGGGAAATTCCAATAAACCTCTTGCAAGGGTCGGGTACAAGAACGTACCCGACTCAAAAACAGCCGTCCTG
>CAZPZP010000768.1:0-2411 GCA_964591025.1 uncultured Chthonomonadaceae bacterium | reverse complement strand
GTCTGTTTTTGAGTCGGGTACGTTCTTGTACCCGACTCTTGCAAGAGGTCTAATGCAAAACTCTCAAGTGAAAACTCTTAAATTGTCCCTCTGTTCTATTCCCGGCTTGGCGCGGGCAGGTCGGCTCCGCATTCAGGGCAGTAGCGGAAGGTGACATTGCGAACAACCGTTTCGCAGTTCGCGCAGGTGCGGTTGCCAGCGTCGCGCTCCGTGCGGGGATAATCGCCGCGAAGCAGTTTGAGATATTGATCGCTTTGCGTCCATTCTTTGATCTCGCGACAACGCAGAGAGGGAAAAGGGTGCGTCTGTTGAGCGACCATCAGGAATTTGTAGTAAAGAGAGAGAAAATCGCCTTCCATATCCTCAAGACTGTCTGCTTGATTGATAAACTCCTCCGGGTTGAGTTCATCCATCAGTTTCTGTGAGCCGCCGACCAGTTTCATCGTCGTCATCACAAAGGCATCGGGGTCTTGCGTGACCAATACCTCCGCTCGATCTGCCGTCAATTCCGATTTCCGCATCCAAGCATACAGACCGTAGCCGAGAGTGGTGGTAAACAGTTTACTGAGGAGCGGTAGATCATGAATCAGCCCGCTCAAAACCTCGGCGAAATATTGCGCCATTGTGCGGTAAAGCATATGCTCGGCTTTGATGTGTCCCAGTTCATGCCCGATGACCCCCAAGCGTTCGGTATCGCTGAAGAGGTCAATGGCACTGGTGGTGATCACGATAGTATGCCGCTGCATTCCAAACGCGAAGGCGTTGGGCATCGGCGACTGCGTGATATAGAGTTCAGGTTCGTCCACATCGAGAATGGCGCAGGCTTCGCGCAGGTCGTTGTAAATACGGCGGCATTGGCGCGGCGAAACGCGAATGGATTCTCCCGTGAACGCCACACGCAGAAACCGCTCTGCCCCCATATCGTAGATAACTTTGATCAGGCGGTCTAAGCCGGGCGTGCGGCGCAACGCTTCGAGGGCGGCGCGGTCTGCGGGATGCTCGAACGCGGCACTCGACAAGCCGGGAAAGCGCACACGCGGCGGCAGAGAGAGATTGGGAGTGTATATTTCAGTATCCATCGTTAAAGCCATCCTTCCGAGTTCTTGTCCTCACTCGGCGGCGTCGCACTCTGTCCCTCAAACAGCGGTGGGGACGAGAAAGAGGTCGTTGCAGGTTCGTGTCCGTCGGTTGCCGCATCGGGGAGAGCGTGCGGCAGTGGTTCCTGCGGTGGCGGGGCGGGAGTGTCCTCGGCTATTGCCGCTTCTGCCTCTTCCGAAGTGACGGGAATGGGCGCGGCTTCTTCGGTGATGCTTGGGTCGCCGGGCAATTCCGGTGCGACGGCTCCGCGTTCGTCTTCCACCTCGTTTTGGATTTCGGGCGCAAGGGTCGGCAGTTCCGGCGGCACGGGAGGCGTCGGAACGTCAACAGGCGCGGGCGGAGATGGCGGGGACGCAAATGCCGCCAATCCGAATGCCCCGGATGGACCGAACGACTGCGGTTCCATCGGCGGCGGAGGCGTTTTGGCGGCATTCTCAGCCGGTGAAAACGTAAATGTCTGCGTTGTAGGCGTGGGCGGCGGCTCTGGTGATCGGGGCGTTGGCGGCGGCGTATAGGCGGGCGGCGGAGCCGGTTCGATTCGCATCCCCAACTGCTTCAAGCCACAGTAAGGGCAAAATTTGTATTCGCGATCAAAGGTTTCTTTGCCGCAGCCACAGACACGCTGAGTGGGCGAAGGTTTGGGATCGCGGCGCGATTTGGTCAAAGAGCGGAACACTTCGACGAGTGCGTTGGCGTCCTGTGTATTGTTTCCGCCCGCCAAGCGGATACGGAAATACTGGTCGTCGGTTTGCCGAATCGTCATGCGTCCCTCTTCGTTTTGCCCGAACGTCTCAATACCGGAAAAGGTGATCGAATCGACATCGGCAAGCATAAAGGTATGCGGCGGAATCTCACTGAGTTTGCCGTCTTCCGGGTGGATATGCTGGAGAAACAGGCGTCGCTCCGTCAGTCCGATATTGACATACGGCGCGAAAAACGCTTCTGGTCCGACGGCGAGTTTGCCGCGCCACCCGCCGGAAATGCGCCCGCGTGCAAATCCTAAAAGCTGCTCGTCTTCCTCTAAAATCGTCCGCAATCCCAGCACAATGGACGCTTGCTGTTCGCGGTAACGTGTGCGTTCCTGTGCCTCTTTTTCCGCTCGTGTTTCGGTAGTCGTCTCCGGCATCTGCCTTGCTCTCCTTGATCCAGTGTCGGGCGCAGGTGTGATCCCGTATAATCCGGTGTCGCCCGACTTATTGTATGCTACGGAAAGGGCTTTGTGCAAGTTTCGCCCTGTGCTTCGATTGTGGTGTGAGATAGTTCACTGTCAGCGTGATCAAAAGGGTATTGCATTACTTCACTCACCTCTCGCA
>CAZPZP010000767.1:0-2411 GCA_964591025.1 uncultured Chthonomonadaceae bacterium | reverse complement strand
TAACGTGAGATACTAATAGACAAATCAGATAAATCTCGTACATTGCGCGTCCGAAAGACGCTTGGCGGCACGCCATTTCAGACGGGGGTTTAAAACCCCCGCGCTGGCGAATGTACGGAGTTTAAGCGATTTCTCTATTAGCATCGAAATTAGCATCGAACAACTCTCTCTCCAAAGAGAGGCAGAATTTCACTGTCATTATTTAGCATTGGCTGTCATCAATGAGATGCGTACAACGATGAGTCCCTACACCCGCGTCCGACCTCGCTTGCATCCATCACCCGCACCAACGCACCGGGGGGCAAGCGAGCGAGGAGCGTCTCGACATACGGCAGAAAATAGGTGGTCGGTTCGACGGTTTCATTGGCAGGGAAGCGTTCATACCGCCGGAGACGACTTTGACGTCCCGAAGCGATGACCTCAACTCAAAATCTGTCGGGCAGTGAAAAGATAGTTTAAACGTGAATTGTCAACAAGGTCGTGGAAAAGATCGCAGCCTCGAACTGCGCGCACAGTGTCACTATTGGGGCGGGTGGGCGTCATTAAGAGTGAGATATGTCGTTTGGGGCTGGTACGTGATTCTCGTGTAAGGACACCTGTATTTTCAGTACTCGCACGCGGCATTTCTATCGAAACAGGCACTTGACGGAATCGCGCGATTCGGTTAGAATAAGAGCCGTCTCCCATGAGGTTGAATTTCTGAAAGAATAAGGTAATTTCGGCTATGTTTTCCGCCGTTTCGCGTTGGGTTTTGTGCTGTTTTTGCGCTGGTGTTATCGCGTCGTTGAGTGCGCCGCGTTGTGCTGCGGACAGCAAAGGCTCGTCCCGCGACATCATCAATCTGTTCAGTGACGAGATACAGCAGGTTGTCGTCAAATTGAAGTGGCGCGGCGAACGTCTCACGGATGATACGCTGTATGCCGCCGCTTTGACGGGCTTGTCGTGGGAGCCGAGTTGGGGCAAAGATCATTTGTTCTCGCTGGCATGGGGCGACTTGAAAAAAGTCTCCACCAAGAAACGCGACAAGAACGCCGAAAAAAGAGCGCAAGATACCATCGGACAAGTGGTGCGCCTGACGAGTCTGCGGCAGTTTCAGCAGGCGATAGATACGGCAACCGCAACCTTCAGCCTTGAAGAGATCGGATGCGATGTTCTGCTCAAAGAATGCATTGGGCGCAGTTTTTTCGCCATTGGTCAGCCGGAACGCGCCTTTCCAATTTTCGCGTCACCGTTCGATCCCGCCCGCACTCCCGACAATCTGCCCGCCACCAATCGCCAACTCCGCGAATCGGCGTTCGAGACGGCACGGCGGGCAGGGCTTCCGCGCTCGGCGATTGCGTTCGCACTCTCTTTGCTTTTGGAACCCGGCAGCGATCTGCCCCAAGTACATCGGGACGCCTTGCGGTATTTAGAGGCGCAGGGCGTAGATTTGGATCGCGTCTTGTTGGGGATATTGCAAGCACCGGAGCGATTGCGGGGATTGCCGCGCTACTATTATGCCGCCGCCGATCTGCTGGTGGCGCGTGCGACGCCGCGCTTGCTGCCGTTTTTAATGCACCTCGCCCAAAGTGACGATGTGTATCTTCGCAGTCGGGCATTGTTGGGTTTGGGAGTGGCAGGTTATCGCAAGCGTTCCGTCGATTCGGGGCGTTGGAGCGACAACATTCTGCCCGGAGCGAACCTGCGCGAATACGGCTTATCGGTGGGCGAACGCAAACTCATTGATCGCGAAATCAAAGAGGCGTCCAATGATGGCAGTTATCGCTTGCGTGCCGCCGCCGCGCTTGCCGCTGGACTGCTCGGCGACGACGAATACCTGCCGCTGCTGCAAAAACTTTCCCGTGACCGCGCCTACGTGTTATCGCCGGTTCCGCCGCGCACCAAAAATCCACGCCGCACGATTCTCTTTCCGGTGCGTATGGCGGCGGCGGCAGGGTTGGCGCGGCATGGCGTGCAACACGATCCCGGCAGTGGCGAAATGGACAAAAAAGCCCTCGATGCCGCCACGCGCGGTGGTCAGGAAGTGACCCACGACAAGCGCGGACTCAAGCGCGAAGTCGCAAGTCAAATCTGGATTTCTCCAATAGACACCAATTAGGGAACAGGGAACAGGGAACAGAACTGAGTTTACCTTAATAACTCCCCTCTCGCACCGGAGGTTTACAACCCCCGTCTGGAAAAAACAAGCGTCTTTCAGACGCACCCATCCGTGTATGGACTCCCCTCTCCTCCGAACTTGTTCGGGTATCAGGAGAGGGGTTGGGGGTGAGGTAAAGACGCTTGTACTTTGGGGTTCCGGGTACTGAAAGTATCCGCTGTGAGAGGTGACTTATTAAGGTAAACTCAGTTCTGTTCCCTGTTCCCTACTGACCGAGTTGGTTATAATTGCCGATGAGCAGCAAGAGATCGCC
>CAZPZP010000766.1:0-2420 GCA_964591025.1 uncultured Chthonomonadaceae bacterium | reverse complement strand
GTTAAGAGGATACTCACGAATGGGTAACGCCGCCATGACAGAAATTTCACCTGCCGCGTGGACTGTTTCACACAAAAACGAAGCGGATTCGATTGCCGCTTCGTTTTATTCTCCTGAATTTCGTTCCAAAAGAGATCAATCCACAGAGACAACCGCAAACTTTTTGAGTTTGCCGAGTTGATAATAGACGCGCACCTGATCGCCCGACTTGATTTTCGCCGTTGCTGTCTGAAACGCGGAAACGGTTTTGGTTTCAGTGTCGTTGATTTTCAGGATAATCGCGCCCTCGACCAAATCCTCAATGTCCGCTGCCGCCGCTGTCGGGTCAATGGCTTTGATAAGCACGCCGGAAGTCGTCGCCGGTACACGCAATCTTCGCGGCAAATCCTTGACCGATTGCTCCGAGATCGCTTGCACCTCAACGCCGAATTTGCCTTTGACTCCGACTTTAGGCTTTTCCTGCTCAATGGTTTGGGCTTCTTCAATCTGTGCGGTCAGTGATTGTTGGACGCCATCGCGCACAATTTTGAGTTCGATGCTGGTTCCCGGCAGAGTTTGTGCGATGATGGTTCGCAAGTCCAATTCACTTTTGACGGGTTTGGCGTTGATGCCGACCACGACATCACCCGCTCTCAGTCCGGCTTTGGCGGCGGGGCTGTCGGCTTCGGGATCGCGGTCAATCAACGCGCCGCGCTCGACTTTCAGTGTGGAGGCAAGGCGCGGCGTGACGCTTGTCGGCGAGACGCCAAGATAGCCGTAACTCACTTTGCCTTTTTCCAGCAGTTGCTTGACGACAAACTTCGCGGAGTTGATCGGAATGGCGAATCCGATGCCGATACTGCCGCCGCCGTCGCTCTCGATAGCGGTGTTGATGCCGATGACTTCACCTTGAATATTGAGAAGCGGTCCGCCGGAGTTGCCCGGATTGATCGCCGCATCCGTTTGGAGCATATTGGGATAGAATCGCCCGCCGGAGCCGTCCATAATGTCCTGCTTGCGCTGGAGACTGCTGATAACGCCCACCGAGAACGAGCCTTCGTAGCGATAGGGACTGCCGATAGCGACTGCCCAGTGTCCGATTTTCACGCCGTCGCTGTCGCCCAATTTTGCTACGGGAAACGGGAGTTCCGAATCAATTTTGACAAGGGCGAGGTCGGAGCGAAAATCGCGTCGTACGGTTCCGGTAAATTCACGCCCGTCATTCAATCTGACAGTGACGCGATCTGCCCCGCCGACAACGTGATCATTGGTGAGAATCCAGCCGTCTTTGCGAATGATAACGCCAGAGCCTGTGCCGGTCGCACGGCGGGGACGGCGCATAAACGAGGGAAAAGCAGCCTCGTCCTCTTCACCGGCTTTGCGCGATTTCGTACTGAATACGGTAACGACTGCCGGTTCCGCTTCGTCAGCAATAGAGGCAAACGCCTCTTGCAGATCGACGAGCATGGTATTGATTGGGCGTTGCGGCTTGGGCTTGCCCTCTTTGCTGTCATCGGCAAGCACCGGCGCAAAACTACAGATCGCCAGCAATCCCGTGAGCAGCGTAGCAACCCCCCGAACCGTCTTTTGACGGCGAACCCCTTCATTTCTCATCCCGCTTCCCTTTCTGTCCAATGGCTTCCGCAATTGTGCGGCGTGGATTTTCTTTCTCTATCGGTCTTTCATTTTTGATACGTCAGGGACACAGAGTTCTGCGTATTGCTCGTTAGACGGCACGACGCGGTTTCTGTTACCAACAGATTCGCGAGAGGGGCAGGGCTTTCCTTCTCGGTTTGCGAAACCGGAAATTTCTTGCTGACATTTCTCTCTTTTGAGCGTCCTACTGATTCGAGAAGGAATTTCGGTGTCGAGAAACCAATACTCAGGGTGAGAATCGTTTCGCTTTCTAAGCGGGCGTATTTATAGAGGAGAAAGTTAGAAATGAAGCAGAATATCGTCGCAGGAATTCTCGGAGTCGTGATGTTTGGTTCGGTACTGACTACCGCCGCGTTCGCTGGTGGACCTCCGCCCAAGAAAAAGCCGCCAGTCAAGGGCAAAAACAAGCCCGCACCCAAGAAGCCAGTCGTAAAGAAGGACGATGGCAAGATGTTGATCGCCGCCGGTATGAAGGTGTACGAGGCAAACGGCTGCGGTGGCTGTCATGCCATTGATGGCAAGGGCGGCATGACCGCGCCGGAACTGACCAAAATTGCCGCCGACTCTAAGCATAACATAGCATGGCTGGAAGAGTCGATTGTCAACCCAAAAGCGGATCATCCCGATTCGACAATGCCCTCGTATGAAGAAAGCATCACAGGCAAAGACCTTAAATCATTGGTGGCTTATCTCGCCAGCCTGAAATAACAGCAAAAGTCCAGCGAAATGAATTGTTGCTGTCCAAATCTCGTTGCTGCTCTTGACCGGGGGTTTTAAACCCCCGT
>CAZPZP010000765.1:1908-2424 GCA_964591025.1 uncultured Chthonomonadaceae bacterium | reverse complement strand
TTTGTTTGACCGATTTTACCATAGATGAGTTGCAGTTATTCTGGCAGGGGCTTGCCTTTGGTTTCAGGAGCGAGGGCAAGCCCGATATACCCGACAAAATAGATGAACGCGATAATAGCGGCGGCGGTACGAAGTCCAGCGGTCTCATCGGTGGGACTGGCAAAGTGTTTTGACAAACCGCCAAGCGCGAACGGAGCCGCCGCCGCCAATAATCGCGCACAGTTGTAGCAAAAACCGATGCCCGTCGCACGGAGGCGCGTGGGAAAGAGTTCGGGAAAGTAGACGGCGAAGGCAGAGAAGGGAGCGAGAGTACAAAATCCCATGAACATTCCATAAATTTTGGCGGAACCAAGATCATGGATGCCCCAGAACGCCGCTTCGATAGAGACAAACGCCAAGAAAAGGAAGAGTGCGAGCGAAGGTCGGCGTCCAACCCGTTCGCTGAGGGCGGCATACGCGAACATTCCGAAGAAGCCGCCGACCTGCTGATAGAAGAAAATTTCGCTGCGCCAAAAA
>CAZPZP010000765.1:0-1898 GCA_964591025.1 uncultured Chthonomonadaceae bacterium | reverse complement strand
CACAGCGGGTTCCATGCCTTGAGTCAGCGGTTTGAGAACAGAGCCGACCAAATCCGGCAGGAAAAACCCGATCCCCCAAAGTCCGCCGACACCGGCAAGCGCGATCAAGGTTCCGGCAATGGCGTTGCGGCGCAACACGGGGTCGGAGAACAGCGAGCCGATATTGCCCGCTTTGTGCGGCTGTTCGCTGACGGCTTGTTTCCAGCGTTCCGGTTCTTTGACGGAAGCGCGAATCCACAACACCAACAAGGCAGGAAGCGCACCCACGAAATAGACGACGCGCCAATTCGCTCCCGAAAAATAGGTGATTCCTGCCGCCCCCATATTGCCGACCGTCGAAAGGGCTTGAAGCGTGCCGAGTGCCATCGGGCGTGAGCGTTGAGGCCACACTTCCGCCACAAGTGCCGCACCCGCCGCAAATTCACCGCCGACGCCCAACGCTGTGATAAAACGGCAGAGCGCGTACATCGGGATTGTGTGAACGAAGCCGTTCAATCCGGTGAAAATCGCGTAGATGCAGATTGTGATCATCATCGTGCGCGTGCGCCCGATTTTATCGCCGAGTATCCCGAAAATGAAGCCGCCGATTGCCCAGCCAATCAGAAAGATCGCCGTCAAATTCCCTCCAATCACTTTGGCAGCGGCATCGAGTTTGGGATCATCGGCGACAAATCTGCCTGTTTCTATGAGAATTTCAGTGACGGATGGCTGACGGACAAGCGAAAACAAGTTCTGATCCAGCGCGTCGAACATCCAGCCGAGTCCGGCGATAATGAGGACTGTCCACGCATAACGCGGCACGCCTTGATACCAACGCAGATTTTCTTTTGGCTCGGTTTTGTCCAAATCGGCTGACATTTATGGTTTCTCCTGAGTGTCTTTGGCGTGCCGTTTCGCGGCAAAGCGGGCGACAACATTGGGCAAAAGGGTTTCAATAATAAAGCCTAACTGCACGGGGCGATAAGGATACATTTCGGCGGGTGGGTTCGGCATCGTCGCGCAGCGCAGGAGGCTGCTGGCAACACGTTCCGGTGTGATAACGATACCTGCGGACTGATATTTTTCGCCGCGTGCGCTGTCGAAAAAGGGGGTTCTAACGGAAATCGGAAGCAGTTCGGTGATAGAGATGCCGAGTTTGGCGGCTTCGGGGCGAATGGCTTGCGAATAGATGTGAACCGCGCCTTTGGTGGCGGAGTATGCCGAAACTCCTGCCGCTCCGAAACGCCCTGCCGCCGACGAAACATTGAGGATACGCCCGCTTCGGCGTGCGCCCATAATTTGCAGGGCTTCGCGAGTGAGTGCGGCGAGCGCGAAGAAATTCACCTCGAATAAGAAGCGCAAATCTTCGAGTTTTGTGTCGATTGCCGCCGCGCTCAAGCCAACACCCGCGTTATTGATAAGAACGTCGATATTCCCAATGAGCGACTCGGCGCGAGTCAGTAGACCCTCGACCTGCTCCGGCTTGGAGAAATCGGCGACAAGGGCATGAGCATTTCCCTGTTCGGCTTTGATGGCGTCGGTAACTGTGGTCAGTGCGGCTTCGTTCTCAGAAACCAAGACGACACCGAAACCCGCCCGCGCAAACATCTTTGCCGTGACCTCTCCAATGCCGGACGACGCTCCCGTAATCAGTGCATTCATAAAGAAGGCAATTCGGCTTATGGTAAGCATATTCCTGCTGATATTGCAAGCGTGGGTGCGAATTCAATGCAAGACCGGATGCAGAAAAGGAATAGGAAGTAACGGTTCGGTAGTATAATCTCGTGACGAGAGGCAGTACTCGCATCGCAAGTTGGTACGGCGAGCGACTGCCTGACGGAGAGGTTTTGGGATATATTCAGACAATAGACCTCTTGTAAGAGTACAGCGAAATGAATTTCTCTGCTGGGGGCGTTCCG
>CAZPZP010000764.1:0-2429 GCA_964591025.1 uncultured Chthonomonadaceae bacterium | reverse complement strand
GTACCCGATACACCTAAACTTTGCTGTTCAATTCCTGAATACCGGGTTTCCAGTTCAGTTCAGTGAGTTTGGCGCGATAATTGTCCGGTGTGAGCGCGTCGGGCAGTTTGCCCATAATGGTAAACAAGACCGCCTCCATCACATTGGTTCCGAACGAACGCCCGTCGAAAACCGGCGTGGTCGTGATCAATTTGGTCACACCGCGCTTGGTGAGTTCCGCAACATCGGCTTCGGTGGTCGTATTGGTCAATACGATTTTGCCCTGCAAGTTCAGCGGCATATAGCGGCGAATGAGATGAAAATCTCCGGCGATGATGTCTGCCTCAGCAAAAAGTTTGCCGAATTTCGGCGTGTTTTCGTCCTGCTTTTTGCCCGTCGGGTAAATGACTTCTATCGGCAGACGCACAATAATCGGCAGGAGTATCCGCGCCAATTTTTGCGCGGTATGCCAGCTTCGGAGCGGGACTGGCAAGCCCAACCCGAACGGAAAATCTCCGAACACGATAGATTTTGCCCGTGAACTCAACGCCTCCGCCATTCCAAATCGATCCACTGCACTGACAAGAAGCACCCGACTGTTCTTGAAATCCACGAGTTTGTTTGTATCGAGATAGGCGACTGTCTCGCGTTCCAGCGTATGTTTCAAGCCGCTGCCATCGAAATAAGGCGTCTGCTTCGCGCCTTCCATCAGCCAAATCGCTTCCTTGAAAACGTAGCGGCGGACTCCCGCATAGAGATAGACATCCAAGCCGCCAACGCCGAACGCATCAACTTTGCCATCCAACTCTGCAACCAGAGCGCGATATTTTTGCTTGTCGCCATCGGTTCCGATCCGCTCAATCTCAAATTCCTCGCCGAAAAATTGCGTGGTGACCTTTTTATCGCGCTTGGACGATCCCAAACTGATGCTGACAATCCGCTTCATCGCTGCTCCTTCGCTGTCACGCACATTGTAGGAGAAAATCAGGGCGGAAGTCAAGGCGAAGGCGTGAAATGGCGGCGGAACGGATTGCGCTCCCATGCAGCAAAGCCGAGTTTGCGATAGAGTTTTTCGGCGACGCCGCCCGCCTCACAATAGAGAAAAGTGGTGTGATTTCCGTTGTCTATCGAAACGGCGACGGCGTGCGCGACAACCGCCGAAGCCAGACCAAGACCGCGATACTCCGGGCAGGTCAGTACGTCGTCAATGCGACCATAGCCATTGTCGGAAAACAGTTGGCAACACGAGGCAGGAGCATCGTGAGCATAGGCAATATACAGTTGATGAGACAGTTCGCGAGTATCACCACTGAGAATTTTGCGCCACTCTCCGGCTTCCACTTCATCGTTCTCTTGACTGAGGGAAACATCGAGCCACTCTTTCGCCTCGTCTTTGCCGGAATCGTTCGGGATACGCTGCACGGCAAAGGGTGACGAGATTTGGGGCAGAGTTTCGAGTTCATAACGCATTAGCAAGCGATTCGATACGGCAGAATTCAAGCCTCGCCGCCGTAGCGCGGAACCGATCCCTTGCGACTCGGAGACGGTGTCCAGATCGGCGGACGGAAACAGTTCGCGCTCCCAATAGAACGCACAAACCGCATCGGCGACGGCTTCGGCTCCGCGCCCATCGTCACGCAGCCTCAACGCCCGATTTGCACTGCCATACTCAGGAAACGCAGGAATAGAGAGGAAAATGCCAATGTTCTCTTCGACAATATCGGAGACGCCCGCGAAAAATCGGGATTCCTGCTCTGCCAATTCCTCCAATTGTTTTTCTGTCAGGGGCAAAACTGTTCTCCGCATCACACTCAAGGATGTAACAGTTCAGAGTTGTTGTGGTAAACTGCCAAAACTGCCCTCTGCCCTTCTCCTTCGAGAGTGGAGCAGAGAGCCGCAAGGCGTTTTTGATCGCAAATTCCAACAACCCTGAACTGTTACCCTTAGCAGACTATTCCCCATAATCAAGCAAAACTCCTGCCATATTCAATGCCATGGGTGCGAATCAATTATAGGGCAACCCGCCACAATGCGTTTACCCTCTAATTGATTCGCACCCTTATGCCATTTTCCAGAGAGAATACACGCGCCGAAAGAGATCAAATTTTTGGTGGAGTAAATAGTTCACAAGACGATGTATCTACTCCACTCCATCACGTTATTCACTACCCCACAGATTTGAAGTACCTACTCGCTCTTCGAGGTGAGAGTGAAAAGCGGACGCGCCAAAACCCGTTGGTTCCGCACCGCCGCCACAATGTCCGTCCCGTGCTGCCTCTGTTCCGGCGTGCATAAGCGCGGCGTGTCCCACAGCAGCGTTTGCGTGTCGGCGCGAAAACCGTGTTCTTGAGAGTAATGCCTTCGGGACAGCGGCACAATCGCCGTAAGGGGCGGCACAATCACCCACTCGCTCAAAACACAAGTGCAAACCATCGCGAAACTCGGCGAGT
>CAZPZP010000763.1:0-2432 GCA_964591025.1 uncultured Chthonomonadaceae bacterium | reverse complement strand
CGCCTATCTCATGACGGAAATTTAACCTTGGTTGAATTAAGATGCGTTCGCCCTAGCGTTGCGTACCGTCGAGTTGCCGGAACAGTGGGCGCAGTGCTATGTGCTGAAATCACGCGGAGAAACCTTCGAGGACATCGCAAGGGAACTCAAAGTCACGAAGGAACGAGCATACCAGATGTATCAGCAAGTCGTGAAGCGTCTGCAAAAGATGCACGTTCGGCTTGAAGCGGAGGGGAAGGACGACGGCAGCGTGTGGACAGGCGCACAACTGCACGCTTGGGGCAGTGCCGTTTCTATCGCCTGAATCGCACCACTCCATGAGCGGCGCGGACGGCTTTGCTTGTCGCGCTTGTCAAATGCGTAGAGGCACACACGATTATACACATTAAAGGGTAAAATAGAGGGCAGAAGTCACCGCAAATGACTTCTGCCTTATTACTTTTGCGCCGATAGGAACGGACGCGGGGTATGGAGTTTCGACACCTTCATTATACCCCGTTTCCCTCGTTTGTTCCTTCTTCGGCACGTTGTCTTGCGAGGAAGGAAACTGGAGCATGACACCATTCGCCAAATCAGTTATGGAACGGGCAGGTCGCTTTTGGAAAATTCAAGACCAAGTTCAGCGTCAATTGGAACGCCTGATGGAAAAGCACCCAGAATCAAGAGGGGATTATGCTCGTGCTGCTATCGATAACTTGAGGAAACACCGAAGCAAAATCGTCAATCAACTTCGCTCCCAATACAAATTCGATCCCGTTTCGTTCCAATGGATAGCCCCGCCAATCATGCCCTCGCTTGAACCTTGCTTTTGGTATACCAATTTCCCGCTCCTATATGCCCCTCACCCAACAGCAACATGGAGCGAGACAGACAGGGCAAATTGCGTTATCTTGCTGATCTGCTATGAGTATTTTGACTTTCCGCTGAGTGTAACAAAAAACATGGTAGAAGAAGCAATCGAACAAGGATATTCAGAGGACGAGTTGCTTGAAGTTATCGTCTTCGGGATCAAAGAATGCAGTAAAGACGCTGCACTATATTCCCAATGGCTCGCACTATATCATCTGGGTAACGTCGAGGGAGCAGCCATAATAAAAGAGCGACTGACGGCGTAAATCGCATCATACGCAGTTCATACGAAAGCATCACTAATTAAGTATTCAGGACTGTTGCAAGAAGTCCTGATGTGGGCGCATGATGAAAAATACCGCAGTGATCATTTTTGTCACAACGGGGAAGGGATTGGATTTTTCCAAAGAATGCCCGGACGTATTGAATACCGTTATCAAGGAAAGAAAACAGAAAGAAGATCAAATCGAGTTTCTTATAACGATGGCGTTGCAATGGGCAACACCATCGCAACGACAGGCAATCCCGAAGATGAATTTCGCCAAACACAGGAGTTTGCTGAACTTGTTGCCGAAATCAAAAAATGCCTCGCGCCTGAGCAGTTCAAAGTATGGTGGAGTCACCATCACGAAGAGAAGCAAATCAATGAAATTGCCAACGAACTTGGAAAAGCAGAAGGCACGATCAAGTCAACGCTACATCAAGCCACGAAAAAACTGAAAACTAATGAGGAACTAAGAAAAAAATATTCTCAAAATTTCTGAGAATTTTTACCAGAGACTAAACCTTTCTCCATTTTCAAGCCTGTGTGCTTGAAAGGAGGAAGGTTTTATCATGTACACATTCGTAAGTATCCATCGCGGCAAAACACCATCAGACGCAAAATTGATTGCCGCTACCATTGACCCCCAAATTGTCACCTATGTTGCAGAACGGCTCCTCTCCCAAAACGAACAGCAAAATGCTGATCTGATTTTGGAAGACTTGAATCACGGACGCCGCCGCGCTCTCAAGCGCATTGCCAATTCTCAAGACAAAAAGACTGCGGAGGAGTCCACAAAATGAACACCGCCGCAGTCTCAAAATCCCACTCTCATTATACGCACAATTCTGCGGTTTTGTGCCAGCCACTACGAATCCTCACCGAGACCAATGGCGTGATGCTCGTCGCTTCGCCCGTACTGCTTGCCCTCTGCGACGCCATTGCCCTCGCAAGGACGCTCAGCCATGACGGAAACCGCACCGCCGCGCAGGACTTGGGAACGAGCGGCAATCGAACTGCCGACAAGTGGGGAACCAAAGCCGAAGTTATGACAATCCTTGCTCTCGGAATGCAAGGATATACCCCGACAGATTACTGCTTCTTTGCTGAAAAGCCGCCGAAAGCGTTGGGCGACTTTACTCTTGGAGCGCAAGCCTACGACATCAAGGCAGTCGGGGCAGGGGATATGTTCCTCAAAGTCAACGAAGAGAAACGCAAAAAGTACGCACAAGCGAACGTCGAACTTCTGCCTGTTGCATTCGTCAACAGCGGCAGTCTGCGGTGTCAAGGGCAAAGTAAAATTTGTCGAATCGGCGCAGTA
>CAZPZP010000762.1:0-2443 GCA_964591025.1 uncultured Chthonomonadaceae bacterium | reverse complement strand
CGAGCGTGCCATTGAGGGAAATCTCATCGCCCTCCGAAATGACCGTCCCGCCGACCGTGAACTGCCTCTTGTGTCCGTCAACAGAAATATCGGAGCATCCTGCCACCGTCGGAATCCCGAAGCCGCGTGCCACAAGAGCCGCGTGCGAGGTCATGCCGCCCTTCGCCGTCAGGACGCCCTGCGCCGCCAGCATCCCCTTGAGGTCGTCGGGGCTTGTGTCGGCGCGAACCAAAATCACCTTCTTGCCTTCGCCGCCCTTGCCCAGAACTGCCGCCGTCTCCGCATCGAAAATCGCAATCCCCGTTGCCGCTCCCGGTCCGGCGGGGAGACCTTTGGCGAGAACCGTATACTTTGTTCCCTGCGCGATGACCGGCAGCAAACACTGATTGAGCAGTTCGGGTTCCACGCGGGCGAGTGCTTCATTCTTCGTAATCAAGCCCTCGTTCACCTGATCCACCGCAATCTTCACCGCCGCCGTTCCCGTGCGCTTGCCCGAACGACATTGCAGAATATAAAACGTGCCATGCTCGATGGTAAACTCAATGTCCTGCATATCCTTGTAATGCTGTTCCAGAATCTGGCAGGTGTCCTCGAACTGTTTGTAGATAGTCGGGTTCGCCGCCGCCCATTCCGAGATAGGAGTCGGAGTGCGGACGCCCGCGACAACATCCTCGCCCTGCGCGTTGGTGAGATATTCGCCGAAGATCACGTTCTCGCCTGTCGAAGCATTGCGCGTGAATGCCACGCCCGAACCGCAGTCGTTGCCGCGATTGCCGAACACCATCGCCTGTACACTGACGGCGGTTCCAATATCATCCGAGATTTTCTCTTTGGCGCGATAAACTTTCGCACGTTCGTTGTTCCACGAGCGGAACACGGCTTCCACCGCCGCCCGAAGCTGATCATACGGGTCTTGCGGAAACGCGCTTCCGGTCTGCGCCATGACGTGCGATTTATATTTCTCGCACAGCGTTTTGAGTCCTGCCGCGTCCACTTCCAAGTCTTCCTTGACGCCGAGTTCCGCCTTCAGTTCCGCGAAAATATGCTCGAAGTCGTGCTTGGTGATATGCGCGAATTTGTCGGAATACGCCACATCGCTGAGCATCATAATGAAGCGGCGATAGGAGTCATAGACAAAGCGCGGGTCGGTCACGGTGACCAACTTTTCGACAATCGCATCGTTCAATCCGAGATTGAGAACGGTGTCCATCATGCCCGGCATGGAGAATTTTGCGCCGCTTCGTACCGAGAGAAGAAGCGGATTATCGGGGTCGCCGAACTTCTTGCCGAGTTTGTTTTCGACATGAGTGAGGGCGGGCAGAACCTCGTCGCTCAAGCCGTCGGGGATTTGTTTGCCGTTGTCATAATAGGCGTTGCAGACTTCTGTCGTAATCGTAAATCCGGGGGGAACGGGCAGTCCAATCTTCGTCATTTCGGCGAGATTTGCGCCTTTGCCGCCGAGTAAGTCGCGCATTGTCCGGTCTGCTTCTTCGAACAGATAGACCATTTTGTTTGCCATAACCTGTAGGTATCTCCTTGATTCTCGTCGCACTGATGCGAACTTCTGTGTTCGTCAAAACCGAGTCATTGTACCCGAAAACCACCCCCCAACCCCCTCCTTCACAAGGAGGGGGAGTCTCTTTCTCCCTCCCCTTATGAAGGGGAGGGTCGGGGAGGGGTTATTTTTCGTCGGTGGAAGTGGGGCGCAGGAGTTGTTCTTTGGGCGTATCGTCGGTATATTGCGCGGCGCGGAGGAGTGTATCGTCTTGGGGTTGTTGGGAGGCGCGGAGCAATATACTTGCTTGTGAACGTGGAGAACCAATCAGTTCTTTGACACGATTAAGCTCCCATGTGTCCGTAGATGTTTTGGCAATATGAGTCAATACTTCGCGTTCATCTGCGGAAAGTCTCTTGACAAAATACTTTGTAAAAAGGCGGTTCAAAAAGAAAGGGAGGCGAAAGAAGAGGGCAAGAATTGCCATCGATATAGAATGATGTAATGGATGGAAATGAAGAACGAGAAGACCGCAAACTATTGGAACCATGATAGTAAGTGAAAGACGGGCGTAGGAAAATGTCCATCTCTTCAAGATTCGCTTGAGTTGTTTTTGTTCTTCGGTTATTGTTTCGTCGGGCATATCGGTATCTCCATACCATAGACGTTCGGCATATCGGGCGCGGTTTCCTGCCTATCGGAGACGGAAACGGGCATAGAACAGGCACAGCGAAATGAATTTCTCTGCTGGGAGCCTTCGGCTGTGCCGTGCTTCGCACTCTCCTTATCGCTCTGTCTCCAACGTCTTGCCCTGCCGAACGTATCTCAGCATATCGTGATAGGGTAAAGCAACCTCTGCTTGGCACAAAACCCGAATGGAAACACACCATGAGAGTGCGAAGCACGGCACAGCCGAAGGCTCCCAGCAGAGAAATTCATTTCGCTGGT
>CAZPZP010000761.1:0-2447 GCA_964591025.1 uncultured Chthonomonadaceae bacterium | reverse complement strand
CGCAACGGGTTGATCTTATGATTGATTGACGAAAAGAACATCGGAGTTTTCCCTTTGCTCTACAAGATCGCGTGAATGAACTTGCGGCTTTGCTCGTCGAGAGTGCGAACGTCGGGTATCTCGAAACGATTGCCGTCCACATCCAAAATCAGCAAATGGTGCAGACCGAGCCAGATCGCGTTTTCCTGCAAACTCTGCGTCACAAAATCACGTTCGCCCCTGTCCGTGTCTACGCTCCAATAGGTCGCGCCATACTCCACGCGGGCATCTTGAACCCGCGAAACCGTGGCGGTCAAGTAGCGGCGACGCAGTTCTGCTTCGACGGCGATAAGCGACTCTTTCGGCAGTGTTTTCGGATCGGGAATCGTGATGATTTCGTCGCCTTTGCCGTCCAGCAGACACAGATACGTATTCGGATAGGACAACGGCGACGCCCAAACCGGCTTGACCGTCGGGTACGATTTCTCCTCGCCTACTGTCAGGCGCAGTCGGTCTTTGGGTTCATAATAGAGTTTCAGGTCGGCGACATTCATAGTTGCGGTGTCTCCTTTGCGGACATTTGAGTGTAAATTTCGACGAACACGTCATCAATCGGGGCGCGGTGCGTTTCGACATCGAGGACATCGCCCTGATTTGCCGCCGTTTGGAGCAGTTCGACCATATTGACAGCGGCGGCATCGAAAATGTACTCATGGCGTCCCGCTTCCGAGGATAAAAGCTGCGCCTCCGCGAATACGGGCGCGGTCTCTGAGCGGGTTTCGATAATCAAGTGGCGTTTGTCCGCGAACGTTTGCCTGAGTTTGGTAAAATCACCGTCGAAGGCGATTTTGCCCGCATTGATAAGCACGATTCGCCCCGCCAACTGCTCCAATTCCGCCATATCGTGCGACGTAATCATCACCGTGACCTGCCGCTCCCGATTGATCTCCTTGATGAACTGAATGATACTGCGTTTCGCCAGCACATCGAGTCCAAGCGTCGGTTCATCGAGAAAAAGAAGCTCCGGCTCCGGCAAGAGTGCCAAGCCTAAATCGGCACGCATTCTCTGCCCCAAACTCAGTTCGCGCACCAGACTATGAAAAAACGGCTCCAGACCGAGCAGTTCCTTCATCGTGGCGAGCATCCGGGTATAGCGTTCATCTGGTACATCCCAGACGACTCTTTTCCACTCGAAGGAAGCGGAAACCGGCATATCCCACCAGAGTTCCGTGCGCTGTCCAAAGACCACTCCGATTTTGCCGACATACTTCACGCGGTCACGGATCGGGTTAAGCCCCAGAGCGCGAACCGTTCCCGAATCCGGCGCGAGCATACCCGAAAGCATCTTTACCGTCGTGGATTTGCCGGCTCCATTCGGTCCCGCATAAGCCACAATCTCGCCGCGCCGCACGTTCAAGTTGACGTTTTGGAGCGCGTGAACCGTGCGGATTTGAGGGCGCATCAAGTTCGAGAAGAGATTTCCACTTTCGGATGGCTGCTTCTGACGGAAGGTTTTGCACACATCCACCAAACTAACGACGGTGTCCATAATCGAGATACCTTTGCGAACCGGTGCGTCCGTAATGTTTCATTCCACGCCCGAACTGTATCGCCCCAAAACCGAGAAATAGCAATCCTACAAGCGGCGTGATCGCCAGCGAAAGGGAGGACGACGGCACAGCGAGCAAAGCACGCGCCGGAAACCATGCCGTAAATCCAACCGGCAAGGCAGTCAGCAGTCCCCAGCCGATCACACCCAAACCATCCAGCGGAAACACTTGCAACTGGGCAAATATCCGTCCCAAAGGACTGCAAATCTCTTCCGCGCCACGCGGCGACCAGAACGCCAGACTGCCCCATGCCGCCATAAATCCGAGAATGACGCCCATCGAAGCGCACACATTCAGCACCAGCCAGCAAAGCCACGCAAACGAAACCACTATCGGCTTATGATGGATCGCCCAACCGAGCAGCACGAAGCCGGGAATGAGGCGCAGGAAACAGGAAATCAGTCCAAAGCCTTCCGTAAACAGGGCAATCCACAACGGACGCGGCTGAATGAGAAGGTGATCCAACTGCCCTCGCCCGATTCTGCGGCTGATATAGCGGATATTGTAGCCGAAGAACATCTCCAGCAGGCTATCGACAGTCAGCGCGTAGCCGAGCAGAAAGAAAATCTCGGCGCGGCTCCAATCTCCGATGCCGCCGAACTTCGACGCCAACAATATCATGCCCGAAACGCCTGCCGTCGCCAGTATTACTTCGGAAAAGGCGTACATAAGGAAGGTTTTGCGGTCTCGAAGCAGAAGTATTAGGTCAAGATAAGCATGAATGCGCCAGCCTTTGAGTATCAATCGGAGCATATTAGACCTCTTGCAAGAGTACAGCAGAAGAAATTCTTCAGACGGAGGGTGTTCCGCCGTGCCGTGCTTCGCACTCGATAGGGAGAGGGAATTTCGTCCGTAGGA
>CAZPZP010000760.1:0-2448 GCA_964591025.1 uncultured Chthonomonadaceae bacterium | reverse complement strand
CGCCCCTTGTTCGTCTCACCGGACGCGCTTAAAAGGGCAAAGTTTGGAATTGTTATGGCGAGTCTGACACAAGCCGCCAGAAAAGTCAACCGGCAGAGGCGATTTGGGTCGGGCAAACGCATTTAATTTTTTTGACCTTTGCATCTCATTTCGTGACGATTGACCGGAATATTCCCCTTCGGTCAGGCTCATACTGTCCTTCTTTCAACGGGCTTTTTTGAGATTGAAAAGCCCGTTAATAGAATCGTTGAGAATTGTTGTCACTCGTTGACTGGAAACAATTGTGCCGTTAGACTGCATTGGATATGAACTCAAACTCGCAGATGTTTATCGGCGTACCAAGTTCAAGGCAGAAGAAGAAGAGGGATGAGAGGGAACGCATTTCTCCTCTCATTCGTTGTTTCGGGAGAACAAGAACGATCATGATGAAGACAAGGACACTCGCTATGCTCACCGTTCGCGCAAATCTGTCTGTTGTGTTGGCTTTGGGTTGGATAGCGGCGTTGGAACTGCCCGCTTCGGCACAGCGTTATTCGCAACTGGTGGTGTTTGGCGACAGTCTTTCGGATACAGGCAATCTCTTCGCATTGAGCGGCGGATTGTTTCCGCCTCCATCGGACTACTATCGAGGTCGCTACTCCAATGGAATCCTTTGGGTGGAGCATCTCGCCCCAAGATTGGGCTTGTCCTACCGTCAAGAGACAAATTTTGCGCTTGCAGGTGCGGGCAGCGGGACAGATCACGTTGTGTCCTTAAAGTATAATCGCAACAGCACTTTCGCGGCAGCATAATCTCAATCTCGCCGCGAAACTCGACACTTTGCGCGGTCAATTGCCGCAAACCGAGATCGCTCTGTTCAATACGGCGACATTGTTCGATACAGCAATTGCGAATCCCGCGCTTTACGGTTTGACTAATGTGACGGAGAGTGCGCTGCTCACTGGCGCGGCAGACCCAAGCACATATCTTTTTTGGGATGATGTTCATCCGTCTGCACGCGGGCATCAACTCATCGCACAGTTCGCTTTTGGCGCGTTGGTTCCTGAACCGGGCATATCCGCGTTGATGGCGGGACTGCTCACATTCGGCGGCATGGCATTGCGGCGCAAAAAGACACGATACGAGAGGCAAATATGATGGCGGCAGAACCGAGTGAAAGTATTGGAAGCAAGTTGTTGTTCGAGAATGAGCGCGTGCGGGTTTGGGAATTGGCGGTTGCGCCGGGCGAAACGCTTGAGGCACATATTCACCACAACGATTACGTCTATATCACGCCGTTGCCGGGCGTGCTGCGTTTTTCCGACCCCGACAATCCCGCCCACGATCATGATCATCATTTTGTCGAAAACGAAGTTCGATTTGTCGGGGTTCCGAGTGAGGGCAAAATTGACAACCATATCACCAATGTAGGCGACGTGTTTCACAGAAATTATATTGTCGAGTTGCTGTCGTCGAAGTCGGAGTAAGAAAGGCACTAGAGCAAGATGCGTGTGTTTGTGGCGGGAGCAACAGGAGTTTTAGGGAGAGCGTTATTGCCGCGTTTGGTCGCGGCGAGGCATGAAGTCACCGGTTTGGGACGCACACCGGAGAAATTGCTCGACGTTGTCCGATTGGGCGCGAAACCCGAACGCGGTGATGTCCTCGATGGCGCGGCAATGCGTGCAATTATAGAGAAAATAAAGCCAGACGCGATTGTCAACTTGGCAACGGAAATTCCTCTCAAATTGCGCGTGACGCCGAAAGACTGGGAACTCAACGACAGAGTCCGAACCGAAGGCACGCACAATCTGCTTCAGGCGGCGAAAGCAAGCAATCTCACGCTGTTTGTTCAGGAGAGTGTCGGATATGTGTGCGCTCCTCACCCGACGGGCTGGCTCAATGAAACGTCTCCGCTCTCAAATCACCCGTTTTTGGCGGCGACCCAAAAAATGGAAACGCTGGTACGGCAAAGCGGCGTTCCGAGTGTCATCTTGCGTTTAGCGGCGGTTATGTCTGCGGAGTCATGGCATTTTCAGCAGAGCGTTGTCGCATTGCGGCGCGGACTGCTGCCAATTGTGGGCAACGGATCGGCATTTGTGAGCCTGAATCACGCGGACGATGTGGCGCAGAGTATTGCCCTCGCCCTTGAGAATCCGACAATTGCGGCGGGCAAAATCTACAATGTTGGGGACAACGAACCGGCTTCCATGCGGGACATTTTGACGTATGCGGCGCAGTGTCTAAGGGCGTCTGCACCGCGCCAAGTCCCGGAGTTCATGGCAAAAATGATCGTGGGCAGTTTGACACTGGACGTATTTACGGCGTCCTATCGCATGAGCAATGCCAAAATTCGGCAGGAGTTGGGCTTTGCGCCGAAATACCCGTCGTATCGCGAATTGTGGCAGCAACTGGCGCAGGAAATCGGCAGCAAAGAGTTCGCCGCATCGCCGGATTTGGGTTAGAAACCTG
>CAZPZP010000759.1:0-2452 GCA_964591025.1 uncultured Chthonomonadaceae bacterium | reverse complement strand
AAGACGAGCTGCATTCACAGTACAATCAGTGCGAGCAACTGATAAAAATGGCACAATGAAAATTGAAACACAGGCATTGCATCAATGATTTTTAGAAAGCGGCGAGGAAAAACCCCTGCAAAGATATTTGGACAAGCCGGATAGTCTGCTCGCACTGTCTCAAATTGCCGTGCCGGAGTCAGAAATTCAAGACGCTTGGCAAATTTTATAAAATCAAGGTAAGAAGACCCCCTGCGTTTACGCGGGGGAGGAATTGCCTTCCGGTTGCGAAACGATTGTCTCAACAATCGGCTTTGCAATGTTTTTGTGTAACAGTTCAGGGTTGTGGGAGTAAACTACAAAAATCGCTACTTTTGATCATGCTTCGAGATTAAGACAGAGAGCCACAAAGCGTTTTCGAGCGAAATTTCCAACAACCCTGAACTGTTACCCCTAAGGGAGTCTCAACAAAAAAATCGTTCCGGTGCTGCCATCTGCGTCCGGCAGGACGCTCGTCCGAAGGACACCGAGGCGGGTACTTTCAGTACCCGACAATGCGATGGAACAGTTTAATCATTGAAAGTCCCTAATGGGCTACTACAGGCACTATTGCCCCATAAGCTTACTAAATGAACATTGCGTATCAATCGCTTTTTCTCCTCACTGACTGTGCGACAAATTGCCATCCACATCTTCAATGATCTCCACCACGACATCACCATAGCCCCAGCCAATATCGGAAGCATCGGATTTTAATTGCTTCAAACGGGCGGCAAACTGCGGATAATACTCCTGCCCTTCTCTTGACTTGAGGATTTTAGCGAATTCATTCAGCACCGATTCCAGGCTGTTGTAGAACGCTTCACTGATGTCGCCATAAGCGTTGGTGAAGGCGGTTCCCTGCTCCAAATAGGTCATCATCAGTTCGAGAGTGCCACCGAGATCGCCCGTCGCTTTGCGATAATCCCGAATCGCTTGCCGTGCTTCACGCAGATTCAGTTTGCCGAATCCGCGTTTCGGAAAAAACTGTACGACAATCCGTTCGCGATAGGGTTCAATTGCCTCCGTGCCAAGCGCGTCGGGAGCAAGGCGAGTGGCAAGCAACAGCTTGTTGTCGGCAGATTGGTCAAACAGAGCCTTGACCAATTCGATCAGTTCCAGTTGAGTGAGAGTAACAAGTTTGGGCTTGATAGCAGACCATTTGGGTTGGGAAGAAGCTGACATGAATTTGTCCTTTATTGAGAGGAGATGGGTCAGGGGATTGTCCCTGCGATATTAGAATCAAGCAGATAAATCACGGGGAATGCTCGCCTCCCGTGCTTCCATGACGGCTTTGTTGATCATTTCCGCTTCCTCTTTTGTGAGCGGATTGAGGTTCTCCAGTGCCGCGAGAAGGCGATCTCGTGAACTCAACTTTTCCGGTTCGGTTTCGGGCTTTGGTTCTTCCAGTTGTTTTAGTGTTGTGGCTGCCATCGTTCCTTTCCTCCATAGTGATTTCATTAGACTTCTTGCATAAGTCGGGTACAGGAACGTACCCGCAGTGGATTCTTACGCAAGAGGTCTAATGATTTTCCTGTGACGTATAACATTTCACTTTTCTTCCTCGGTGCGTTCGAGGGCGCGGCGTTTTGCCGCCATGAGGCGCGACATACCGGCGGGTTCTTGTTCTGGTTCGAGCGCAAGGGTTGGCTCTTGCGGCGTCTCCGAGACTGCGGCGACAGGCACGGCAGGAGTAATAATAGGCGCAGTCGGTTTTGGTGCAAAAACGGGTATTGGGCGTGTTGGCGCACGTTTCGGCGCGAGAGGAACAACAGGAGCCGGAGCGGTTTGTTCCTCTCGCGCCGAAACGGTTGCCTCTTTGCGATCTAAGAGGCGTCCGAGGAATGAACCGTCTCCGTTTCCTGCAAAAATTGTTCCAGAATCGCGACTTTTTGCTCGCCCCAATTGGCTTTGATAGCACCTTGCCGCGTTTCCGCCGCCGTCTGAAAACTGATGACCGGCGTCGCCCCTTCAATAGGAGGTCGGTACAACGAAATCAAGGGGTTTCGGTTCAGCAGAAAACTTGCAATCGTCGTATCCAAAACGCAGGGATTAATCACTCCGCTTTCTCCTCTGCCATGCGTCGCCGTATGCCGCGCTCTTCCTCAATCGCGCATTCGAACGCCTCCGAAGCGACAGAGTCCGCAAGATAAGGCAGTGAAGCAAGATACGCATCAAAATCCGTAATCGGCTTTCCCTTGAACGAGACGGATGTTTCGGAGGTATCTCCATTCTGGTGACGAAGAGCTGCCTGATCTTGATTAAACTTTTGGCTGCTGAGTTTCATAATACTGTCTCCAATCAAACAACAGGAAGAGGCGCAGTAAATCCTACCGCGCCATGGCGGCGATCAACTCGGCATACTTTTCGGCGACGAACTTCCGCTTGACCTTGAGCGTCGGAGTCAACTCACCCGACTCGATCCCAAACGGCT
>CAZPZP010000758.1:0-2457 GCA_964591025.1 uncultured Chthonomonadaceae bacterium | reverse complement strand
AGTGAAAATGCTCTGCCTTTTTATGGTATAATCGCGTGCAACTTATACTTCCTCAAACACTCCGGCGCGGCGCGGCGTCCGACACTGAGAAACCCCGAACACGAGGGCGACACCATGCAGCCGACTTTCAATATCGGTATCGAAGAAGAATATCAAACCATTGACCCCGAAACGCGGGATTTGCGCTCGCATATTGACCGCGAAATCATCCAAAAAGGGCGTTCCGTCCTGCGCGAATCGGTCAAAGCCGAGATGCACACCTCCGTTGTCGAAGTGGGAACCGGCGTCTGCGCCAACATCAAAGCCGCCACCGCCGAAATCCATACCCTCCGAAGTCTCATCATCAAATTGGCACGCGAAAACGGCTTGCGCGTCGCGGCTTCCGGGACTCATCCGTTCGCGGATTGGCGCAAACAGGCGATCTACCCCGACGCCCGCTATGATGCCATCGTCGAAGATTTGCAGGTCGTGGCACGGGAGAATCTCATCTTCGGGCTGCACGTTCATATCGGCGTCGAAGACCGCGACGTTTCCATTGAACTTATGAACTCCGTGCGCTATTTCCTGCCGCATATCCTCGCGCTTTCCACCAATTCACCGTTCTGGTTTGGAACACAAACCGGCTTGAAGTCGTACCGCTGCAAAGTGTTCGACAAATTTCCGCGAACCAACATTCCCGATGAGTTCGCCTCGTGGAGCGAATATGATCGCTATGTCAAACTCCTGATCGCGACCAACTGCATTGACAACGCCAAGAAAATCTGGTGGGATATTCGCCCGCACCCGTTTTTTCCGACCCTCGAATTTCGTATTTGTGATGTGCCGATGCGGATTGACGAGACGATTGCTATCGCGGCGTTGATGCAAGCCACCATCGCGAAACTTTATCGGTTGCACACGAAGAACCAAGACTATCGCCGCTACAGCCGCGCTCTGATCATGGAAAATAAGTGGAGAGCATTGCGCTATGGCATTGACGGCAGCCTGATCGACTTCGGCAAGCAAAAGGAAGTCCCGATGAAGGAGCTGCTCCATGAGTATCTCGCGTTCGTAGATGACGTTCTCGACGAGTTGGGAAGCCGCAACGAAGTGGAATATATCTACAAAATTATGGAGATGGGGACGGGTGCTGACCGACAATTAAAAGTCTACAACGAAACCCAAGACTGGAAGAAATTGGTGGATTATATTATCGAAGAAACCGAATTGCCCCCGACGCTGGGCGCACAGCCGTAACTCTGCCCCACAAGGCGGTCTGCAACGGCGCAGACTCCGTGCGGCATCTATTAAGAAAGGATTGTGAGGAAAGAAACCATGCCAACGATTGAAGCCATGCGTGAGCGATTGAGAGCCACCGCCTTCGATCCCGAACTGACACCGGGAGCGGTCAACGCGGTCAATACGTGCCTCTGCATTCAGGACAACGAAAAAATTACCCTGATTACCGATGAGCGCAGCCTTGAGATCGCCGCCGGATTGATCGCGCAGTTGGAGCATCGCGGACTGGAATACAATCCCTTCATTTTGGAGGAGTTCGCGCCGCGCCCGCATACCCATATGCCCAAGCCTGTCCTCGAAGATTTGGAAACGAGCCAAGTCAGCATTTTCGCGGTCTATGCCCAAACCAACGAACTCTGTACCCGTATGCAAATGACAGAAGTCGTCAACAGGCGAGGAATACGCCACGCCCATATGGTGAACATAGAAAAGACTATCATGCTCGACGGAATGCGGGCGGACTACAACGCCGTGGATGCCTTGAGCGTTAAGGTCTTCGACATTGTCTCGCAATCGGACATGATTCGTGCCACGACGCCCGCCGGAACCAGCATCACGGCGAAACTGACCCGCGATTATAAATGGCTCAAAACCAGCGGCATTATCAGCAACAAAAAATGGGGCAATCTGCCGGGTGGCGAGGTATTCACGACCCCGCTCGAAGTCAATGGAACCTTTGTCATTGACGGCGTGGTTGGCGATTATTTGTGCGCGAAATATGGAAGCCTCAAATCCGCCCCGCTGACCATCGAAGTCGAAGGCAACCGCCTCGTTTCCGCGCACAGTGAGAACAAAGAGTTGGAGCGCGAATTCTGGGATTACTGCCATACCGACGAAAACAGTGACCGTGTTGGTGAGTTTGCCATCGGAACCAACATCGGACTGAAAGGCGTGATTGGCAATATTTTGCAAGACGAAAAGGTTCCGGGAATCCATATCGCGTTCGGCAATCCCTACGGCGCACACACGGGCGCACAATGGGACTCGTCCACGCATATTGACGTGGTCGGTCTGAACTTCGACATCTGGGCGGACACTACCCAAATCATGCGTGCCGGACAATTCTTGATTTAGGTCTTTGGGTCGTTAGGCAATTCGGGTACAAAAACGTACCCGCCTGAAAAACAGACGTCCTACGGACGAACCGCTTGAGGGATTTTCGTTTCTATTGAGAGGTTA
>CAZPZP010000757.1:0-2457 GCA_964591025.1 uncultured Chthonomonadaceae bacterium | reverse complement strand
GCGCACGGACTTTATCTTCGGGAAAGGTCATCAGGGCTTTGAGGTTCATGTCTCACTCTACCCGATGGCTGCCTGTCAAGGGATTATTCGTCGGATCATCTAATGACCCAATCACCTAACGACCCATTTTGAGAGGAACCGGCACAAACTCTTTCAGCAATTTGCCCGAAGGCACTTCATAGAGGCGAACTTTGCCATCGAAACCGCCGACTGCGACCTGCTTGCCGCTCGGATGAAACGCGACGGCGTGAACCGTTCCTTTGCCGCCTTTTAATATCGCCAGCGATTTCCCCCCAATGATCGGCTTATCGGGAGCCGCCACCCCACCGTTGTCAGTCATATAGATTGCTGCGATTCCGCCTTCTCCCCCTGCAGCGAACATTGTGCCATCATTGTTGAATGCGAGTGCGTTGATCTGCCCCGGCTGTTTCTCGTAAGCACGAAGCAGATTGTGATCCTCTTGATTCATCGTTCGCACCGATGACCGAAACGCTTGATAGAGGCGCGGCGTGCCGTCGTCTCCCGCCACCAAAACCTGATCGCCTTTTGGGTGTCGCGTCATTGCCCGAAAGGGACTGGTATGGGTGTTGATGTCATCCACGAACGAACCGTTCTCCGCAACAATGAGTTTGATTGCCCTATCGCGCCCCGTTGAGAGTAAGTGCTTGTTGTCGCTCGCCCACACGGTTGCCAGCGTCCAGTCGCTATGATTGTCGAACTTGGTTTTGACTTTGCCGTCAGGAACGGAGACGATACGTACCGCATTGTCGGTACTCCCACAGGACAGAAATTTGCCGTCCGGCGAGAATCCTGCACCATAGAGAGTATCGGGACTGATCTCCACCGCGTTGACTTGGGTATTTTTCGTGGTGTCCCAAAACTGCACTTCGCCGAACTGTGCCGGTGAGCCGCCGATTGCCGCAAGAAGTTTGCCGTCTGGTGAAAAAGTCAAGGTTTCGAGCCGCTTAGATTTGCCGACAAGCCGCGCCACAATGCCAGAACCGTCCGATTTGTGAAGCAGAACTTCCCGATAGCCCGAAACCGCCAGCATATTTCCATCAGGGGAATAGGCGAGGGCGATCACCACCGGTGATACAGTATAAACGGGCGGATGCGCGGCGTCAATGCCGTCGTTTTTTGTCGCATTTTGGAGCTTGGGATTTGGTGTTTGCGCGTATGGCACAGCAACCGCCATTGCCAAAAACAGCCCCAAAGTGAAAATTGTCCCAGGTCGCTTCATCTTCCATCTCCTCATTTTTGCCTTATTTTTTCTTCCTCATCATAGCATTTTAGGGCGTCCGCGTCAATCTACGAAAATTTAATCGAAAATGTTGAAAATACTTAGAACAAAAGGAGGGAAACACAGTCCTGATCACGTAATTGTACGGTGTCGGTTGTGCCGACACAATGTTACCACGAAACCCATGAGAGGAAAACACTGTCCAATGCTGAACTGGAAGCGTTTCGTGCATCGTCCCACCGTTCGATTGCCTGAGTGCCATGCCGCCACAGTTGTCCAATTGCCGGACGATTCGCTGATGTGCGCTTACTGTGCCGGAGCCTATGAAAAAGCCCGCGATGTCGCCATTTACGGCGCGACGCTTGCCTCCAATGCCGAGGAATGGGAACCGCGTGGTGTTTTCGCCGAGACCCCCGGTTTCTCCGAAGGCAACCCAGTCCTCGATGTCGATTCCGAACAAAAGTTATGGCTTTACTATGTTACCATGTTCGGGAATCGCTGGGATACCTGCCAGATTAAGTATTCGCATTATAACAGCGTTGGCTGGAAACCGCCGATGTATCTTCAGCGCGATTGGGGCTGGATGACAGGCTGTAAGCCAACCCATCTTGCCGACGGCACGATTTTGCTTCCCCTTTATGAAGAGAGCGGTTCTGCTTTTGTGATGATCTCCTCCGATTGTGGACGAACTTGGGAGAGTTCCAACCTTATCACCACCGAGGCAGGCGTCATTCAGCCGACAATTGCGCCGCTCGCCAACGGAACTTTGCTGATGTTCCTTCGCACTTGTGAATCGTCTGATGGCACGATCTGGCAGTCCTGCTCTTCGGATAAAGGGCGCACATGGTCGGAGCCGAATCGCACCGACCTTTACAATCCTAATGCACGCATCGACCTGACGCGCCTCGCCAGCGGACGCCTTGCCCTTGCCTTCAACGATGCCCCCGCAACCCGCTCCCCGCTGACGATTGCACTCTCCGAAGACGAAGGCGCGACATTTCCTATTCGCTACGATGTGGAGAGGGAAAACGCTGAATTTTCATATCCCGCGCTGATTCAAGCGCGTGATGGTTTTCTTCATCTTGTTTATACTTATCGCCGCACCCATATCGCCCACGTCGCCTTTGATGAAGCATGGATCATCGAGAACGCTCGTCCCGTCCGCAATGCCCTGACGATTGGGTGATTGGGTTGGTGGGTGATTGGGGTTCGGGTAC
>CAZPZP010000756.1:0-2459 GCA_964591025.1 uncultured Chthonomonadaceae bacterium | reverse complement strand
ACCTTCCGATTATCGAAGCCCGCGACTATCTTTTGCTCCCGCCCCATATAGAAAAGGGGGAAAAGGAGACTCCAACCCTACGACTCCCCCTCTCATAGTGAGGAACGAACGGCAAGGAGAGGGGGCAGGGGGGTGAGGTGGGATAATTTATCGCTTCGTTGTCGCAAAGTGTGGCAGGAGCGTACAGGCATTCGACTGCCAGCCTGTTACGCCCTGTTTGACGAGAAGAAGGCGCGGACTATACGACAACGGCAACACTCCTACGTCTTCCATGAGAAGCGTATCGGCGGCGGCATAAAGTTTGGCTCGTTTCTCAGTATCGCGCTCCGAATCCGCTTGACGGCAGAGTAGGTCGAATTTTGGGCTACTATAGCCAGAGCGGTTCAGTGCCGCGCCGGTCATCAGCAAGGTCGAGAGAAAATTCTGCGGGTCGGGATAATCGGCGTACCAGCTCGCCAGATAGCACTCCATTTCGCGCCGATTGCCCGCCGTAAAATACTCGCCCGCCTCCCTCTCCAATATCTTGATATCGATGCCGAGGTTTGCCCGCAAGTCCGATTGAATCAAGGTCGCCTGTTCTAGCGTTTCGGGCTGATGCTGCACCACCGAAAGCGTCAACGCCGGAAAATTTTTGCCGTCGGGATAGCCCGCGCTCGCAAGCAATGCCTTCGCCTTCACCGGATCATAAGTCAGTGGCGACGTATAGGAAGCCCCGCCGCGCAATGTCGGCGGCACAAACCCGTCTGCCAACTGCGCCACGCCCCGATTTGCCACCTTGATTAACTTCGTGCGGTCAATCGCGCACGCGAACGCCTGACGCACTTCCTTCTTGGCAAAGATCGGCTGACGTTCCTGCTGCATCACTAAATAGACGACGTTCGCCGACGGCAAATTCTGATATTCTGCCGTGAATTTGCCCTGCACCTTGTTCTGTGCATACCGCGACGGCGCAATCCCGCCTACTATATCCAATTCGCTCGCCGAGAAGCTGTTATATTGCGCCTCCGTACTCAGTAAAATGGGAAATTCAAGCCGCCCGACTTTCGGCGCACCGCCCCAATATGCCGTATATGCCTCCATCGTGATCCGTTGACCGGGCAAATACTCTGTCATACGGAAAGCACCTGTTCCGACCATCGCCTTGAGACCGAAGTTTTTGCCCGCGCCCTCGACTGCCTCTTTACACACGATCCAATTCGACGTATAGGCGAGCATACTCAAAAAATAACTGCGCGGGCGATCCAGTATGACGGTCAGCGTAAGATCATCAACAACCTTGATTCCTGTCAGATCGGGCGATTTCCCCGAAACTGATTCCTTTAATCCGACCACGCCCTCCAAATAGTTTGCCGCGACGGGCGAAGCGGTTTGCCACCTTGATTAACTTCGTGCGGTCAATCGCGCACGCGAACGCCTGACGCACTTCCTTCTTGGCAAAGATCGGCTGACGTTCCTGCTGCATCACTAAATAGACGACGTTCGCCGACGGCAAATTCTGATATTCTGCCGTGAATTTGCCCTGCACCTTGTTCTGTGCATACCGCGACGGCGCAATCCCGCCTACTATATCCAATTCGCTCGCCGAGAAGCTGTTATATTGCGCCTCCGTACTCAGTAAAATGGGAAATTCAAGCCGCCCGACTTTCGGCGCACCGCCCCAATATGCCGTATATGCCTCCATCGTGATCCGTTGACCGGGCAAATACTCTGTCATACGGAAAGCACCTGTTCCGACCATCGCCTTGAGACCGAAGTTTTTGCCCGCGCCCTCGACTGCCTCTTTACACACGATCCAATTCGACGTATAGGCGAGCATACTCAAAAAATAACTGCGCGGGCGATCCAGTATGACGGTCAGCGTAAGATCATCAACAACCTTGATTCCTGTCAGATCGGGCGATTTCCCCGAAACTGATTCCTTTAATCCGACCACGCCCTCCAAATAGTTTGCCGCGACGGGCGAAGCGGTTTGCGGCGCGACGGCACGCTCCCAACTGTATTTGACATCGGCGGCTTTGAGAAGGCGACCATTATGAAAAAGAGCGTTTTTTCGCAAGTGAAACGTATAGGTCTTGCCGTCAGGCGAAAGTTCCCAACGCTCCGCAAGCGCAGGTTCGATAGCGTTATTCTTATCCACCCGCACAAGACCCTCAAAGCAGTTCATGAGCAACTCCGATGTATACAAATCCTGCACCCGCGCCGGATCGAGAGCCGTCGGTTCGACGTTGAGCGCGATTTTGAGCGTCTGCACGGCGGAGTCAGTTGTGCCGTTTGCGGGAGGTTGGCTCCCTTTTGTCGTACATCCCACAACTATCGGCAATACAAGGCAGAGTGCGATAGCCCCAGCAATTCTCTTGCTCAATCGCCCTGACGATTCCAATTGCATCTTCTCTCCTTCATTCCACCCCAAAGTTCTGCCGGAAAATTCAATCAACAATAATCCCCCGTCGGTACTTTGT
>CAZPZP010000755.1:0-2461 GCA_964591025.1 uncultured Chthonomonadaceae bacterium | reverse complement strand
CCGCCTCGCGAAAGAAAGGGAGGGTATCATACAGGTTATCATCTCACCTCTCGCAGCGGGGGTTTTCAACCCCCGTCTGGAAAAAACAAGCGTCTTTCAGACGCGCCAACTCGAATTGACTCCCCTCTCCTCCGAACTTGTTCGGGTATCAGGAGAGGGGTTGGGGGTGAGGTAAAGACGCTTGTACTTTGGGGTTCCGGGTACTTTCAGTACCCGGTGCGAGAGGTGAGTGATTGAATTGTCCCCGTGAACTCCGTGTTCCCCGTGGTTCATTTTGAGCCGCCACTGACGCCTATCACCTGCCCCGTAATCCAACGCGCCTTTTCGGACGCCAAGAATGCAACAACATCGGCAATGTCTTCGGGAGTGCCAAGGCGACCTAGCGGCGTGTTGGCGATTATACCGGGCAGCATCTCTTCCGACATTATTCCACGCAGCATATCGGACTCGGTGAATCCCGGCGCGACGGCGTTGACAGTGATTTGCCGCGAACCCAATTCGACAGCGAATGTCTTAGTGAGGGCGTCTACTGCGGCTTTAGAGGCATTATAGACGCCCATCATCGGCGGGCAAGCCGTGGCAGCCCCCGACGAAATATTGATGATGCGCCCGCCGTCCGTCATGTGTCCTGCCGCTTCCTGCATTGCGAACAGAACGCCGCGTACATTGAGAACGAATTGCTGATCATACTCTTCGGGCGTAATCGCAGCGATTCCGTTAGGCGTGGCAATCGCCGCGTTGTTGACGAGAATATCAACACTGCCGAAACGCTTCCGGGTTTGAACGAATAAATCCCGAATTTGCTCTAAGTCCGACATATCGGCTTGAACGGCGAAGGCGGCTCCGCCTTGTTCCGTAATACTGGCGACCACCTGAGCGGCGGCTTCGACTGATCGGCTGTAATTGACAACGACCTGTACGCTGTCCTGCGCCAACCGTTTGGCGATCCCCGCCCCGATTCCTCGTGATGCGCCTGTTACGATTGCAGTTTTCATCTCAAATTATCCTTTTCCTCTCCGTCCAAAACAACAAAAAGGCGTCTCCGTATCGTGTGCGGGACGCCTCCTGTCTGTGTTTATGGGCCCAGTAGGATTCGAACCTACAACCAACCAGTTATGCGTACCACTACGACTTTCGCCGCCCCTTTCGAGTTTGTGGTCTGGACTCTCTCTTTACCCTTTAATTTGGGTACCTGCCGTCGAGTCTCTACACCTTCATTCTCCTTTATGGAGATGCTTGGCTCGGGATTACCTTATTCTTAAAGAACGATAGACTTCCCCGAATTTGACAGGTGATGTTGCTATGGAATTACTCCCATAGAAGCCCCTTGCAAGCGACCATATCTCAGTGGAAGCCGAAACTTAGACCGTTTGCTTTGAGCCGGGCGCTCTGCCATTGAGCTATGGGCCCCGATTTCACACCCTCACAATATACAGGGGTTTGGAGCGTAGCGTCAAGTAAAAAGACAAAAAAATTCGCGACGAGGCGAATCTTTTAGAGGGTTTGCGGGCTACTGAGGGTGGGAGCCATTTTGCGGCGCATTCGGTCAAGGGTTGTATTGTCGTAAGGATCGAGTCTGCCGGCTTGCCGATAATGGTTAAGTGCCTGACGTTCATAGCCAAGCCGGACGTATGTATCGCCAAGCAGACTGTGATACGAAGAGTTGTTCGGTTCGATACGCAATGCCTGCCGAAACGACTCGGCGGCGTCTTGAAGATGACCGCCTTGCAAATACGTCATTCCTAATCGCACACGATAATAGGCATCGTTCGGCGAGAAGAAGGCGGCTTGCTCCATAGATTGAATGGCATCGGGCAACTGTCCGGCGCGTGCATAGACATCGCCAAGCAGAAAATGATAGAAGCCGTCTTCCGGCATCAGTTCGCGAGCCGTTTCTAATTCCGTGATCGCGTCGGAGAGCATTCCCGCCGCCGAACAGCAGTCACCCAGCTTATAGCGATAATAGGCGTTGTCCGGGTCAAACGCGACGGCTTGGCGGTATTCATCTATCGCGGCATGAAGTTTGCCATATCGCCGATAGAGTTCGCCCATACGGAACCGGGGCGCGGCGCGGCGCGGACTGGTTTTGATGGCGGCTTGGTAGTGCGCGAACGCTTGCTCAGGATCATCGGCGGCAAGTCGCGAATCGCCCTGATTTATTCGGCGCGTTCCGTCTGCGACGACATCACGCGATTGGGCGCGGCGCGGCTGATGTGAGCAGGTTGATTGTTGCTTTGGAGAAGCGGATTTGTCCGCCTCCGTGACGGTGTCTTGCATACGAAACAAAATTCCTTATTCTATGCGGTTCGAGACGCCTCTCTATTAAATCAAATCTGGGGCGATGTGTCAAGCCCCTTTACATTAAGTTTCTGTAAAGAGAGTGTTAAGATTGTTTGCCGTGGAATAAATTGTTGCTGTCCAAATCTCGTTGCTGCGAATTTGCCTCTTGTGCGGGCATTGA
>CAZPZP010000754.1:0-2463 GCA_964591025.1 uncultured Chthonomonadaceae bacterium | reverse complement strand
CTGTCGAATTGAATGATGAGATGCAAAGGTCAAAAAATTTAGATGCGCTTGCCCTGCAGGAATGCACAATCAAGGAGGGAAACACCGCCCGTGTCACGAATAAAAGAGCAGATTGCGGAATGTGAAGGTTTCAAAATGAATGCTCCCGAAAATCAGACGCAAGCCCCGCTGCTTTCTCCTGCGAAGACCATTGCCGATTTAGAGGCGAGTCTGCAAGAGGAGGCGCGTTTTCGTGCCAAAATCGCTGCCCTCTTCGAGATTGAGCGTGAACTCGCTCATGCCGAGAGTTTGGACGCGCTTTGTCGGCTTGCCGTCGAATTGGGGCGCAGCCGCTTGGGGTTTGATCGCCTGAGTTTGTGGGTGTTTGCCGACCCGTTTGGAACGATGCGCGGAACCTATGGAACCGACGAATACGGTGCGACCCGCGATGAACGCTCTGCCCGCATGGAAGGAACTAAACGCGCTTTTGTAGAACACTTCAATCAAGGCAGACTCCCTTTCAAACTTTTCTCGAACTCTCCTCTTCGTAACGATCAGTGCGAAATTATCGCCTACGGAGATGTCGCAGTCGCCGCACTCTGGGACGGTGAAGAGATCATCGGGCATCTCAACGCCGACAATCTTTTCTCCCAAGTGCCTCTCTCCGAACGAACGCAGGAGCTGCTGATCCTATTCGCATCGGTGATTGGGCATAACTATACACACAAACAATCCGAAGAACGCCGCCGCGCCGCCGCCAACCAGTTCCGGCTTTTGAGCGAAACCGTTCCCGTCGGTATTTTCAATCTCGACGCCGAAGGACAGTTTCTGTATGTCAATCCGCAATGGTCGGAGATCACAGGGCGAACACCCGAATCGCTTCGTAATACGCACTGGCTCGAAGGCATTCACCCCGACGATCAGAGCCTCCTGCTGAACCTCCGGCGTACCCACCGCAAGCGCGGAATGTTTCGCAGTGAATTCCGATATGTGCGCCCCACGGGAGAAATCCGCTGGGTCTCCGGGTATGCTCGCGCCCTCACCGATGCACACGGCAAATTTACCGGCTATGTCGGAATCATCGAAGACCTTACCGACCACAAATTCGCCCAAGAGCAGATGCTTCATCTCCAAAAAATGGAGAGCATCGGACGGCTTGCCGGCGGGGTCGCGCACGACTTCAATAATCTCATCGCGGCAATTTTAGGCTTCACCGATCTCGCCTCCGAAGCCCTTACCATGACGGAGGCACAAGGCTATCTCGGCAGCATTCACATGGCGTGCGATAAGGCAGCCGCCTTGACTTCGCAGCTGCTCGCTTTTGCCCGCAAGCAGCCCATCGCGCCCAAGTTCTTCAATCTCAATACGCTGATTCTCGATACCGACAAAATTTTGAGGCGACTTATCGGGGCGAATATCGAACTGATCACTATTCCTTGCAATGACTTAGGACTGATTCTTGCCGACCCGACCCAAATTCAGCAAATTCTTGTCAATTTAGTTGTCAATGCCCGTGATGCCATCGGAGCGACGGGCGGCAGAATCCTTGTTGAAACCGATAACGTGATGTTTACGCCTGAAGACACGGAGCGGCACATTTCGGTGGCTCCCACCATGTATGTCATGCTGGCAGTGACGGATACAGGCAAGGGGATGACGGCAGAGCAGCTTTCGCATATTTTCGAGCCGTTTTATACGACCAAAGAGGAAGGGCGCGGCACAGGCTTGGGACTGGCGACGTGTCACAGCATCGTTCAGCAAAGCGGCGGGCATATTTGGGTCTACAGTGAGCCGGAGAACGGCTCGGTCTTCAAAGTCTATTTTCCTCTCGCGGAAGGCACCGAAACAGAGGAGGCTGTCCAGATACCCACAGCAAAACTCAATGCCGGAACCGAGACAATTCTGATGGCGGAAGACAACCCTATGCTCCGAGAATTTATTAGCCGGATGCTTCGAGATAACGGCTATCGTGTTTTGGAGGCGACGAGCGGCGAAGAGGCGATCCAAATCGCTCAAAAAACGCCGGACACGATTCATCTTCTCCTTACCGATATTGTGATGCCACAGAAAAACGGCAAGGAAGCGGCGGAAGCGATCCAAGCCAAACGCCCCGCGATCAAACTGATTTTCATGTCAGGTTACACGGACAATGTGGCGATTATTCGCAACGATCTCACCCCGACGGCTCCGTTCCTGCAAAAACCTTTCACTGCCCGTGACCTTCTCGTTGCCATTCGCCAAGTGCTGGATCAAGACGAAACCGGATAGACAAATCAGAGAAACAGGGCAGAGTGCCGCGTCCGCAGGAGGTTCGTCCGTGCGGACACAGAGACGGGTATTTTCAATGCCCGCTCTTATGAATGTGCCACGTTCAAGTGTCACGTTCAAGTGTATTGATCTATGAGATATTATGCTTTGGATCGGCGGAATGAATTGTTGCTGTCCCAATCTCGTTGCTGTGAATTTGCCTCTTGTGTGGGCATT
>CAZPZP010000753.1:0-2464 GCA_964591025.1 uncultured Chthonomonadaceae bacterium | reverse complement strand
GTGCGTCTGAAAGACGCTTGTTTTTTCCTGATGGGTGTTTTCAACACCCAACTGCCCTCAATTTGATTCGCACCCTTGGGCAATGATTGTGCAGGAAATTCGCTTGGGCAGGGCGAATTGAACGGCACTATGGATACAAACAACTCTACTCACTATCAACCCGCCGACTCTCGTTACAGCAATACGCCCGGATGGTTCCGCCGTTGCGGGCGTTCGGGTCTCCAACTGCCCGCCATCTCAATGGGCTGCTGGCATAACTTCGGTGATCCCGGAACCGATGCCGCTCAGCACCAAAACGAAACCGCTCTGCATGAAAACGCCAAGGCGATGCTGTTTGCCTCGTTCGACAACGGCATTACCCACTTCGATCTTGCCAACAATTATGGTCCCGCTCCCGGCGCGGCAGAAACACGGGTCGGGCGAATCCTCAAAGAGAATTTTCAGGACTATCGCGACGAATTGATCATCTCCACCAAAGCCGGTTATCGAATGTGGGCAGGTCCCTATGGCGAGTGGGGCAGCCGGAAATATCTGCTGGCATCACTGGATCAATCGCTCAAGCGTCTGCAATTAGATTACGTGGATATTTTCTATTCGCACCGCTTCGATCCGAATACGCCGCTGGAAGAGACACTCAGCGCGTTAGATTCTGCCGTGCAACAGGGCAAGGCACTCTATGCGGGAATCTCTTCCTACTCCGGTGAGCAGACACGGCAGACGGAAGCAATCTGTAAAGCCAACGGGTTTGTTGTTCCGATCATTCATCAGCCGAGTTATTCGATGCTGAACCGACGGGTCGAGTCCGATTTGCTGCCCGCAACAGACGATACTGGAATGGGCGTGATCGCGTTCTGCCCGCTCTCTCAGGGATTGCTGACCAATAAGTATCTCACTGGTGTTCCCGCCGATTCCCGCGCCAAGCAAGAAAGCGGCTTCTTGCAGGAGAGTTCGGTCACGCCGGAATTGGTAGAAAAGTTGAAGCAGCTGAACACGATTGCCGCTGACCGAGGACAAAGTTTGGCACAGATGGCACTCTCTTGGGTCTTGCGGGACAGTCGCGTGACTTCCGCGCTGATAGGTGCAAGCCGCCCGGAGCAAATCGTAGAGAACTGCAAGGCGGCGGAAAAAGTTGCGTTCGCCAGCGATGAACTGGACGCCATCGAAACGGCTCTCAAGGGATAACGCCGTTGTTCTAATCAGACCTTGTTTTGTTCCAAGAGGCAGTATTGCAGCAATCAAGGCAATACTGCCTCATTCGATTCATGCGTTTGCTTATGGCGTGGTACAATAAAATATCTCAGCGTAAGTGAGGAGACAAGCCAATGACAGCAACAGTGACCGGCGTCTATAAAGAGGGCAAACTTGAACTGCTGGAAGTTCCAAAGGGTCTGCGCGAGGGACGTGTTCGCGTAGTTTTGACAGAAGATGAGGCAACAGAGAATAAGCCTCAGTATCTCGTTTTCGGTAAGTATCCGGGAGATACTCCTTTGGAAGCGTTCAAGGAAGCGGAATGGCACGGCGAAGAGGAGTTCGACGATCTCTATGGCGAGTCGAAGTGATTTGAGAAATAAGAGGAAGGAACAGAGGCTTTGAGCAAGGCAATCGTACTGGTTTCGGGCGGAATGGATTCGTGCGTGACGGCGGCAATGGCACAAGCGGAGGGGCATGAAATTTCATTTCTGCACCTCAATTATGGACAGCGCACGGAACGCCGCGAACTTCAAGCCTTTCATGATCTTGCCACACATTACGGCGTGCCAGACGATCACCGCATGGTTACGTCTATCGCGCATTTGGCGACAATTGGAGGCAGCAGTCTCACCGATACCACGATCCCCGTGACGGCAGCCGACTTGGAGAATACCGAAATTCCCACGTCGTATGTGCCGTTCCGCAATGCTCATATTCTGAGCGTCGCCATCTCATGGGCAGAGGTCATTGACGCCAAACACATCTATATCGGCGCGGTTTATGAGGACAGCAGCGGCTATCCCGACTGCCGCCCTGAATATTATGCCGCGTTCAATGAAGTGGTTCGGCTTGGAACGGCGGCGGGCGATATTCGCATCGAAACGCCGATCATTTTCCTCACCAAAGACGCCATCATCAAAAAGGGTTTGGAACTGAATGCCCCGCTTCATTTGACGTGGAGCTGCTATCAATCCAACGAGTTGGCGTGCGGCGTGTGCGACAGCTGCGGCTTGCGTCTGCGCGGGTTTCAGCGTGCCGGAGTGGAAGACCCGATCTCTTATGTGGTTCGTCCGAATTATGAATGATAGGTTGGTGGAGTCAAATTTAGAACAGCGCGGGTACAGGAACGTACCCGCCTAAAAAACAGACGTCCTACGGACGGTGCAGTTGTAAGTTGGCAGACTCTACAGGAAATTTTGGCAACAAAGAGGTCTTGATACAACAATACCTTCGCCAAAATCGAAAACGAGCCTTTTGAGGCGCGAAAAGCCTC
>CAZPZP010000752.1:0-2466 GCA_964591025.1 uncultured Chthonomonadaceae bacterium | reverse complement strand
TAAATCAACGAGAAAATTTCTGAAAAACAGGCAGGATTCGAGCAGACAAAAGGAGAATGAGAGATTGAAGAGGAGCAAAGCGGCTCCTCTCTTTTCGACCACAGAAAGGGACAAACAAAGATGTCCAGTCTTGCAGGATTTATTGCGAAACGAGTTCAGACCGCAGGAGATGCACTCCACACCGCCTTTGCAAAAATGCCCGAAGAGCGTGCGGCGTGGAAGCCGACAGTCGAAGGCAATGCCGGGCGTGATGCGCTGGATCAGGTTCTGGAATGTGCTTATTTGGGGGAATGGGCGGCGAAGAGTTATTCTCAGGGGAGTTTGCCCACCGTTGACTGGGACGATTTCAAGGTTCAGTGCGATGCCAAACGCAATCAAGCGGACGCTCTCGCGTGGCTGAAATCTTCCAACGATGCACTGGCGGCGGCGATTGCTGCTATGTCCGATGAAAAACTTGGAGAGAGTATCACCGATCCGCTCCATAATACACCCAGCACTTGGGGCGACTTTGCCGTTGACTTGGTCTACTGGAACTTGGTTTACCACGAGGGGCAAGTCAACTATGTTCAAGTTCTCTACGGAGATATGTCATAGGCGTTGCGAGAGCGAATGTTCATACCTACCTCACCCCCCCTGCCCCCTCTCCTGACCGTTCGTTCCTCACTATGAGAGGGGGAGTCTCAGAAATAGATTCTCCCCTCTCCTGACCGTTCGTTCCTCACTATGAGAGGGGGAGTCAGCGGACTTGAGGCTCCCCCTTCTCTTGTAAGCGGCGAGTCAGAGGTTGTGGGTTCTTTCTCCCCTCTCCTCCGAAGAATGAGGGAATAGGGAGAGGGGCTGGGGGTGAGGTAAGCAGTTTTCTACCCTCTTCTATAATGGAAAAATAAACACACCCTCAAAGACGAACTTTGCGGGTCCTGTCATCTGAATTGATTCACCTTCCTGCCACCGAATCACGAGTTCGCCGCCGATGCTTGCCACTGTAATTGGTTCGTTCTCAGCAACAAGTCCATGCAGTTTCGCCGCGACCATCGCCGCGCACGCCCCGGTTCCACACCCCCAAGTTTCTCCTGCTCCCCGCTCCCAGATGCGTATACTCAGGCGCGTCGGCGAGTCCACTTTGCACCACATCAGACTGGTTCGTTCAGGAAAAATCGGATGATGCTCCACCTGCGGACTGATCGCAAAGAATGTCTTGTCGTTGGGCAATTCCTCAACAAATGTCACAGAATGCGTTGAACCGGTAGAAAGCGGCGTGATATTGAGAACAGTATCATTGGAGAGGAATAAGGGCAAATCGCGCAAATTCTCGCGGGAATCAATAGGAATGGCTTCCGGCGCGAATTGTGGCGAGTTCATCCCGACTGTAACAGCAGAAAATTTCCCTTGCAGGTCTAAATGAATTTCGGCGGGACGCACATCAATTAGGGTTTCAATAGCAAATTTTGTTTTGTCGAGCAAGCCGCGCTGGAAGGCGTATCGCGCCACACACCGTAAACCGTTTCCACAGACATCGGGCGAACCGTCGGGGTTGAACATTCGCATTTTCAGGTCGGCGATCTCGCTGTTTTCGATAACAAGCAAACCGTCCGCGCCGATTCCCATACGTCTTGGACAGACACCAACAGCAACCCGACTCCAGTCAGTGTGCGTCAAATCGCGCCCGTCAATGACAACAAAATCGTTGCCGACGCCCTGCATTTTGCTGAACGCAAACGCCTCAATTCTCTCTTCAATTTGATCTTGATCCGGCATAAAATCTGTTTCTATGGCTCTATGGTGATCGCATCGAAGGCGAGCCACGCATAGGCGTCTTTGTCGTCGCCGTCTGTCGCCTTGAACCGCACCAATTTATTGCGAAACGGCTTCACGTTCCAGACGATTTTCTCGAACGCGCCTGTTTTTTCCGGTACGGGCGAGCGCATCAATTCGTTGCCATTAGTCGCGTCTATGAGGGCATAGAAATTTTTGGCACTGTGTCCGTTCGCCAAAAAGGTCAATTTGTCGCTCATGATTCGGAACGGCAGCGAGAGAATGGTTCCGGTTGCCTGTTCGCCTCCGATTTTGGAGTCGGCGAAATAGCGGCTTGTGCCTTTGCGGTTGAAGAACTCCCCGACGCTGTCCGTTGTTCCCCACGCTTTGCCGGATGTCTGCCAGCCTTGCAGAGTCGGCGTATCGAACGCGAACAGCGTAATCGGTTCTTTGGCGGCAAACTTCTGCATACGCGGCGGCAAACTGGCATACGCGCCTGAACGCAATTGCCCAGAAAGAGACGCTCCGCACAGTGCAAGCGACGCCTTGCCCGAAGTCTCGATATAGATTGCTTCCAATGTGCGATCCGCGTCCAGATCGATCTCAATGACGTTCCAAACAAGAGTGACGGGCTTTTCCGTGCGCCAGTAGGCGATTCGGCTCGCATTCAGCCGCGTGACAGAATGAGAGCCATCAGTATATGCCGTCGTGATC
>CAZPZP010000751.1:0-2466 GCA_964591025.1 uncultured Chthonomonadaceae bacterium | reverse complement strand
CAACAATTTATTTCTCGTGCAGGTCTCGTTCCGCCGTGCCGTGCTTCGCACTCGATAGGGAGAGGGAATTTCGTCCGCAGGACGGCTGTTTTTCAGTCGGGTACGTGATCTCTACCCGACTCTTGTAAGAGGTCTACTGTTCGTATTTTGCATATTCGGCATCAAGCGCAGCGGTGGCTCGATGATCCTGATGATGAGGATTAGAAAATGACCATATTTCTGGTGATGATGATCGTCGGGATGATCGGAATGCTGTTGATGGCACTGCCCGGATTGCTCGGTCACGGACACGGCGATGCGGGCGGCGCAGATGGCACGCACGATTTCCACTCCGAGATGCCCGTCGCGCACCCTGCTTCGGCGGGCAATATCGCGGCGCACGGTCACAACGGGCATAATGCGGGAGAGGGTCACATACACGCCGACGCAGGGCTGATGCGCTTCATTCCGTCTCCCCGCGTGGTGTTTTCCATTCTGGCGTTGTGGGGCGCGTTCGGGCATATCTGCCGCGAAACTCTGCATCAGACGATGCCAGTTGCGGGAGGCGTCGGCTTATTTCTCGCGCTCCTCGTCAATCACATCGCCATTCGCCCCTTGTGGAAATTGCTGATGAAGCTGGAAGGCATTCCGTCATCGTCGCTGGAAAAATTGATCCTGCAAGAAGCCGAAGCGGTCACTCCTTTCCGTAATGGAAGAGGAATTGTCGCAGTGGATCGCGATGGGCGCACGGTTCAGTTTACCGCGACGCTGCCGGCAAGCCAAAACGGGCAGCAGGTACGGGTCGGCGACAGGCTCCAGATTGAAGCAGTAGATGCGGCAAATGAGCGGGTCACCGTGACGATAAAATAACCGCCGCGCCGCAATGCAGAGGAGTTCAGGTTATGGAAGCATTGATTATCGGTTTGGCGGTGATTTTCGGGGTCTTTGTGATGATCCCGCTTATTGCCAGCGCGTTCTATCGCACCGTCGAGGCGGGCGAAATTCGTTTGGTCAGTTACGGACAGACAGGCTTGCGAGTGTATCGCGGTCCGTGTAAAGCGTGGGTCATTCCGCTGTTGACTTCAACGCGAGTCATTCCGGCATCGGCGATCAATGTGGACATCGAGATCACCGATCAAACGGCGGATATTGACGCAAGCGGCAAGCCCTCGCCGGTCAAAGTCACCGTCAAGGCGTCCGCGATTGTCAGCGTCGGCGAGACTGATCCGATGGTCAATACCGCCGCCAACAAGTTTTTCTCCAAAACGATAGACGATCAACTCGCTACACTGACCGATGTTCTCTCTTCCGCCGGACGCCGTGCCATCAACCTGCTCAAACACGACCAACTCTTCAATGCGCGTTCGACGACAACGCAGCCGGGTTTCGGCAAAGAATTGGTCGCGCCCGGACAACTCAGCAGTGCGGTGGATTTGGTGCGGGAAGAGGAAGACGACGAACTCGCGGTTATCATCAAAGATGCGTGTTCACGGGAACTGCTCGACTTGGGATTGACGTTCAACAGCCTCAATATCAAAGCGGTTTTGAGTGAAGTGGCGGATGCGCGGCGTCGTGAATCGGCGGCGCGTGCCAAAGCCAGTGCCGACGTGGTTCAGGCGCAAGAGGAACAGCGATCACGAATCGCCCAACTGGAAGCACAGCAAAAGGTCAACGATCAGGAACGTGCCTTGAATATGCAGATCGCCTCGAACGGTGCAGCAATCGCTCGTGCTGAAGCGGAGAAGCAGACGGCAGTACGCGAGCAGCGCATGGGGGAACTCGCCGCGTCCCAAATTACGCAGGCACGCGCAGACGCCGAGCAGACTCTGATTCAGCAGGAAGCCGAAGGACGCGCCCAAGCGGTGCGGATTCGTGCCGTCGCCGAAGCAGAGGCAGACGCGATTCGCATGAAGGCACAGGCGTTGATGGAGGCGGGACAGGCGTATCTCGATCTGCGCCGTCTCGAACTCGCTCCGGCTCTGACCCGCGAAGTGGCGGCGGCTCTTGCGAACGGGCAGTTTATCAACTTTGGTTCAACGGGTAATGGCGGGCAGAGTGCCGCCGCGTCCGGCTCCGAGGATGTGATGCGCGTGGTACAGACTCTGATGGCGGCGCAAGTCATTGGAAACGCGAACAACAACAATAACAACGGTAGCAACTCGAATGCAGCAACACAGAACAAGCCCGCCGCGATCCGCCCGTATGACAACACGGCGGGAGAATTGGATGCTTTGATACCACGCAACGAGCCAGCATTGACGCGCCCCACTCCGCCAAACAACGTCCGCAAATAGAGCAATAGGGGCAAGGTGACGGGGGTTGAAAGTACCCGGCAAGAAAGTACAAGCGTCTTACCTCACCCCCAACCCCTCTCCTGATACCCGAACAAGTTCGGAGGAGAGGGGAGTCAATTCGAGTTGGTGCGTCTGAAGGACGCTTGTTTTTTCCAGACGGGGTTTTTCAACCCCCGGTGCGAGAGGTGAGTTA
>CAZPZP010000750.1:0-2474 GCA_964591025.1 uncultured Chthonomonadaceae bacterium | reverse complement strand
AGTGAGAGACAGAGTGCGGCAAGGGCAAGAGGGCGTTTCATGAGCGAGTCCGTTCAGGTGAGAACAACGGCGGGCGGCGAATGAAGCGCGTCGGGCGTTTCAGGACAGGAATTCAAGGACAGAGAAAGCGATTCCTGCACGATTTTGCAGATGCGTAAAAATAAATTGAACCACGGAGAACACGGAGGACGCGCATATACGGCTCGATTCGGCTTCGGGACATTTGGCAGGCAGTTTCTTCCAACACGATAGAGCATGACAAGGCTCTTGCAGCAAAAATCCTTGACGCCATAACGCTTAAGTGTTATAGTACCGAAAACTCTATGTAAATCTCACGGTGATTTTGTCCAGAAACGAAAGAAATGCCCATGATGTCCCGAAGCCTTGTCCTCTCTGCCGGAATGTTTGCGTTCGGCTTGATCGCTCTACCGAAAACTGTTGCCACGCAAACCGTTCCCACTGCAACCCTGAATTGGCCTAACGCCGACAGCAAAACCAACTCTGACGACTGGCTCCGATTGCACCACAACGAAATCAGGAAAATGCGTCCCCGCGTCCTTGTCCTCAATTTCGTCAACGGTTTGACAGGCGACGAAGTGCAAAAACGCGCTGAAGCCGTCATTGAGGCGGTCAAAGAGGCGTCACGCTATCACGGCTATCGCGACAAAACAGCAGAATCTTTCCTCGAATACAAAGTCGCCAAAATCATCAACCTAACCGACGAAGAGCCGCTTCCCGACGATCAAAAGATGGAAGGCAACAGTTCGCTCTATCCGCGTGTGCCGGAATGGAAAGGCGGCAATAATCTGCGCTACAGTGAACTGTTCACGCCGGAATTCACTCAAGCAATGAAGTTTGCCGATCCGGGCAAACCGGGTAATCTGCTCGGCATTTCGGAGTTGGCGGCACGCGGGCTAATTCACGAGGTCTGGATTTTGGCGCAGGAGGGTGGATTCGGTGCGCCCCTTCCATGCGTCGAGATGAAACAGGCGTACACCACCGAAGACCGCAAAATCGCCAACAAATTCGTGCAGGCGGGCGACGGCAAATCCGACGAGATGCCTTCCATCGGGCGCAGTCTCCGCATTCTCTATGTCAACCCGAATCGCGGCGCAGGGTGCGCTCTGGAAAAAATGAGCCGCGCTTTCGAGGAAATGACACGCTCCAAAACCGTTCCAAATCTCGCTCGTTATTTCGCGGAATTTACGGGCGAAGACCTCAAAGCCCGCTACCGAATCGGCATGAACAGCCTCGCGGATCGCCAAAACGGAACCGAATTGGAATATCCTGCCCCCAATACGATGGTGTATCGCTACAAAGGCGAGCAGTTTGCCGTGCGGAATTATATCGCGGCGGCAGGAAGCGTGCGATTCCCGCCCAATGCGCGGCGCGAATTCGATATCGAGAATAAAACGCCTGTGCTGTCAACCATTGAAAACTTCCGGCTGCGAAACGGTTTTGAGGGGCGCGACAAAGCCGAACCGTGGACATTTGAGAAGACAGTTCCGTATCGCGCTGTCGCTCCCGACTGCGTGGGCGGCTGGATGGTGTATTGGCGGCAGAGTATGCCCGGACTCAATACCAAAGCCCTCGACGATACTGGACGCCCCCTGAAAAATTGGTGGGTCTATCTGTTCTACTAAAAATTCATCGCTCGGCTATAGTCTTGACCGTAAAAAAATGTGACGGAAAGGAACGATTTTCGGGAACAAGCGTATCGCCGCGTCCGTCGTAACCGCACCACACATTTTCCACAGCGACTGAAAAGGGCAAGATCATGGCGTTCCAAGCAACAGTTTCATCTCACAAATCCGAAAAATCTTCTGAATTCGATGGCTTGATGCGGCGCAGTTATCAGCGTGCTTACTCAACGGCATACCGGCTTGTCGGCAATGCGAGCGACGCCGAAGATTTGATGCAAGAAGCGTATGTACGTGTTTGGTCTGCCTTTGATCGCTATGACCGTTCGCGTCCGTTCGAGACGTGGCTGATGCGGATTTTATCGAATCTGGCAATAGATCGATGGCGGCGCAAAGGCAGCATTACGTTCTGTTCGCTCGATGCTGAACTGAACACTTCTTTGCCTATGGGACAGTCGTCTTCTCGTCAGCACTCTTCTTTGCTGTCTTATCTTGCCGATGAGCGTGTTTCTGCTATGCCAGAAGCGGCTTCGTTGCGCGAAGAGGAGGGCAGTCGCGTGCGTCGCGCCCTGAATTATCTGCCCGGCGATTACCGTATGGCAGTGGTTTTGGCGGACGTTCAAGGCTGGAGTTATGAGGAGATCGCCGAGAGAGCGGGCTGTCCTGTCGGCACGATCCGAAGTCGTCTGCATCGCGGGCGTAAATTGCTCAAGCAAACCCTGCTCCGAATGCAGCGACAAGAAGAAGAGTTTGCTTACTGCGTCTGATAGGTCAGTGGGTCATTAGACCTCTTGCGTAAGTCGGGTACAAGAACGTACCCGACTCAAAAACAGC
>CAZPZP010000749.1:0-2481 GCA_964591025.1 uncultured Chthonomonadaceae bacterium | reverse complement strand
AACCCCCGCTGCGAGAGGTGAGTTATCGCACTTTGCCGCATAACACGGCACAAAAACGGATATGCATGACACTGTCTCAAACCATTAGTTCGGCAGTTTCTCACATCATGACACGCGATGAATATATTCAGCAAGTTGAAGTCATACTGAGCGAGCATACTGCTCGCGCAGCGAGACGCCTTGCGGCGGCACTCGCCCTTGTTCCTCTTAGGGCGCAAGAGGCAGAGATTGAGATATTTGTCGATCAGGATGGAGCAGGATTTCTCGATGTCCAATTTGGGTTGTTCGGACCCGATTTGTTTGTTCTTAACCAATCTATTGCCGAATATGCAGTTCTGTTTGGGACGCACATGACAGAGACAGGTCTCGACCCTCCTCTCCCGCTCATGAAAGGAAGAGGCGAAACCTTTTCAGTCCCTGACGCTCTGACTGACAGTGCGGCATCTTGGGTTTTCAGCGTTTGGAAAAACACCACGCGAGGCAGTTTTCGTCTGCCCGTCACTGTTGTGTCGCACGATGGATACGGCACAACGACACCGTTTGATCTTAGCTTATGACACCAACGTAAGCCTGATCATGCGTTGACGCCGAACCAATAGCTGCACCGGACAAGCCGCCAACCACACTGTTCCAGTTGTCAGGTTGTTCACGCGACTTGCCGGTGAACCGGGACATTACAACCTCATCGTTTTTGTGCCTTACTGCTATTGTCTGCGGGAAGGCATTTTTGTTTGCGGGCGCGGCAGAACGGCGGCGGCAAAGGACGAGAAATTTTCCATGAACGGATGCCGTGACCGGGCTATTTGGAAGTCGTCCTGTAAACTTCAGACAGGAAAATTTCCCGTTTATGACGAAAACTGTGTCAACAGAAATTTGAAGAAAGGAAAACGCCCTATGCCTACGCTGACTTTGACCAAACCGCATGATGAACGCCCCAAAGATGTAAAACATTGGACGCGCAAAGAATGTGATTCTCTTGTTTCCAGTGGACTGCTTGACGAACGCTTTGAATTGCTCGAAGGGGAGATCACTCTCAAAATGGGACAAAACTGACCACACGGCATGACAATGCATTTGATCAGGATGTATTTGGAGCGAGTATTCTCTACAGACTTTATACAGATTCAGGAGCCAGTCCTTGTCGCTGCTGAAGATGATGAGTTCAATGAACCAGAGCCTGATCTTGCTGTTCTCGAACAGCCGTACATGATTTATGGAAAACGCAAGCCGGGAACAGGTGATGTTGCTTTGCTGGTGGAAATTTCTCACACGACAATGGATCGGGATACTAAAACAAAGCCTCGCTTGTATGCCCTCGCCGGTTTTCCTGAGTATTGGGTTGCCGATGTCGAGGCACGGCAAATTTGGGTTTATCGTGACCCCTCATAGACAAATCAGATAGACTCCGGACGTTTGTGCGTCCGAAGGACGCTTGGCGGAACGCCATTCCAGAGGGGGGTTTTCAACCCCCGATCTGGTGAATGTCCGGAGTTTAAGCGATTTCTCTATCAGCAGATGGCTACAATGTTGTTACCATTTATATTTCTTCGGTGGTTCCTGCGACGTTACTGCCAAGCGACATTGTAATCGATCCACAATCGCCGAATTATGTCTCGACAGCATTGAAAGTTGTTTCCCTGCTCCGTTTGCACAAACTCGCCACGATACACCGCAGCAGTGTTCAGAGACATCTCGGCGTCCTTTCGGCAGCTGCCTTGCAGGAGGTTGACGCCAAACTGCGAACGGTTTTGAGTTTGTGACAGAGCAATTATTGACACGCAAACTCAACGTCAGTTTCGGTCCTACCACACTGCCGACTCTGGTTGGACGTATGGGTTAGCAATCGGCAAGGAGGAAAATCACGATGAAATGGTCGGAAGTTTTGACGCGGGAGAAACTCCAGCAATATGCGGGTAATCGTTCGTATGCGGCGGGCATTGATTATGCCCGTGAAGGAACGGTTTCGGGTTTAATGGTCAGCAATGACTCGATTACGGCATACGTGCAGGGAACAGAGACTTACGAAGTCCAAATAGAGTATAACCAAGACGGTGACTTGATCGCGGAATGCTCCTGTCCCTATGGCGAAGAGGGCAATTTCTGCAAGCACTGTGTCGCAGTCGGCATCGCATGGCTCGACAGCGCGAACTCAGCCGAGGGGATTACTGCGCCGACTCGTGAAGGGTATCGCGAATTCCTCGAAAAGCAGGACAAGGCGTATCTCGTCACGCTGTTGCTCGAACAAATCCGCAAAGACGCCGAATTGCAAAATCGTCTTGCTCTCAAAATCGCCCAATCGCAATCCACAACGCCCGACCTGACCTCCTATCGCCGCACTATCAAGCGCACCATTGCCGTTTCCGGCTATCTTGACTACGGCGAAACTCATGCCTATGCCAGAGGAGTCGACAGTGTGACGCTCTCCCTCGCCGAACTCTGCGAAAGCGGCTTTGCGATGGAAGCGCGGCAGTTGGTCGAGTA
>CAZPZP010000748.1:0-2482 GCA_964591025.1 uncultured Chthonomonadaceae bacterium | reverse complement strand
CCGCGAAGGCGGACTTCGCGCCTTTGTAGCAGTGACTTTAGTCGCCCGATGAGAGCGGAAGAATTATTTTTTCGTAAATCCCTAAGAATTTTGCTGCTGAGGACGCAGTTGAGGAAATCCATGGTATAATATTATCGATAACTTTACCCGATGGACCGGATGTTCAAAAATTAAGAGTGTGATGAGCCAAAAGATGTGGCGAAATATGAAACGGCTGGAGGAATACATGAACCGAGTCACGCCCGAAACCCCCATTGAAACTGTTCTCGACCTCATGCGGCGGGACGGCTATGTCTTGATGGAAAACGCGCTCACGACAGAGCAGGTCATCTGCCTTTCAGCGGACTATGAACGGCAGTTGTCCCTGCTCCCTCAGCCGAAGGAGGGAGCATTGCGCCTGGAGATCACTCGTATCCTGGAACGCGATCCCGCTTTCGAGCTTCTGATGGATCTTCCAACAGTCTTTCAAGTTGCGCTGGCACTTCTTGGAGCTGACATCGAGTTGGCGACCGGCGGCGAACTCGATCACAAACTGCCGCACACACCCTCTTATATCGGCTGGCACAATGACTTTCAATGGATGGTCAATGTTCCTTACCCACGCCAGAACCATTGGGTGCGCTGCACTTACTTCCTGTCCGACGTGACTGAGAACACGGGACCTTTCACGCTCCTGCCGGGCAGCCATAACAAGGAGAGTGCCTGTCCGAACGATTTGAAGGACAGCACTGGTCAGCCGCTCACATTGGAAGGGCAGATTGGAATTACCGGTCCTGCGGGAAGCTGTCTGATCAACAATACCGAAATCTGGCACTGTAACTCAGCCAACCGAGGTGAACTGCCGCGCCGTTTGATCATGATCCTTTACAAACACGCTTGGATGAAACAGTGGCAGGAGGCCTACGAGGTGACGCCGGAGTTCGCTGCACGGCAGACCAACCCGATCCGCCGCCAACTTACGGGTTTGATACCCTGGCATCAGGGCGAAACGGCTTTTCCAGCGGCGCAAATGCTCGCGAAGCTGCGTGTGTAGCGTCTCCATTGACGCCTACGCTCATAAACATGGATTTGAAGGACATGGCAAAGAGTATAAAGGACTCTCTAACGGGAGATCATCTCATGAATCTTCTCTCACGACTCCATCAACAGTTTCAAGGAGCAACTTCAATGAAAGGTAATGTCCCCTCTCGTTGTCCACTGGCTGCGTGGCAATGTCGTGTGCGATTGCTTAACAGGATCGCTCTCGGTAGACTCTCTTTATGCGTGTTAGGCACCGCACAGACGCCAGTTGTGCACGCCCAGAATATCGTTTTTCCGGCTGATGCCGGAATCATCAATGGAATCATCAAGGTAAGGCAATTGAACACAATGCAAATCGTAATCGGCGGGATGCTTCTCGGATGTCTGAGCATACTGACCGTCCCGCAAATCGTCAATGCCGAGACGCAACCCGCACTCCCAAAGCCCGATAGCCACTGGATGAAAAACACAAAGTACGGCGTCTTCTTCCATTATCTGCCGGAGGGGCCGGACTACCAGAAGGCCATCAATTCCTTTGACGTCAACGCATTCGCCCGTGAGATGGACGCAAGCGGAGCCGCCTACGTTTTTATCACGCTGGGGCAGAATAGTGGCTTTTACTGCTCGCCCAATCGGACGTATGAAAATTACATCGGGTGTAAACCGAACGAACGATGTTCCAAACGCGATCTGCCGATGGAACTCGCGAAGGCGATGGCGAAATATCACATTCGCCTGATGCTCTATCTGCCCTCACGTGCGCCGCAACAGGACAGTCAGGCGATGGAGACACTCTCCGACCTCAACGAGCAAAAGCCCGCCCCCCAGGAGTTCACCCGCAAATGGTCGGAGGTCATTCGCGAGTGGTCGTTGCGGTACGGGGATCGGGTTTCCGGTTGGTGGTTCGATGGCTCGTATAATACCGCCGGTTGGGACGACCGAGACAAAGCCGTTAACTGGAAGACATGGGCGGCGGCGTATCGGTCAGGAAATCCACAGAGCCTTCTGGCTTTCAATCCTGGAACGGACAACAGCAAAGCGTTCACTGCTCTGTGTGAGGAGCAGGATTATACGGCGGGAGAACAAAACGAGTGGACAGCGACACCGCAACAGTTCCCTGCGCCGAAAGGACTCCAGTGGCAAGTGCTCAGTTTCCTCGGTACGAATTGGGGCAAGGCGGACGGTCCCAAAAAGAGCGATGCCGAGATGATCGCGTACATCCGCACCGTCAACGCGCAGGGCGGGGTGGTCACGATGGACGTTGAGGTTTCGGCGGAGGGCAAAGTGTATCCGCCCGCCATGAAGCAGCTGGCGGCCCTCAAACGCGCCCTGCGAAGTCGCTGAGCCGCAAGGTTCTCTTGTTTTTAATTTCGGGAGGACATTGGCAGATAATTGGTGAACTAAACGTCAGATTTTTGTGACGAGGACTTGCCCTTATGCCTACGCCTGATTCCCTTTCTGA
>CAZPZP010000747.1:0-2488 GCA_964591025.1 uncultured Chthonomonadaceae bacterium | reverse complement strand
GTATGCCTCCTTCTCTCCTCGCTGAATGGGAGAATATCCAGCGGTTGGCAGACTGAAGCAGACTAGGCAGACTGAAAAACGCCATTTCCACAAAACCCCTCTCGTGTGTGCGGTATGAAATAGTTTGTGGGAAATGGCTCTGCTCAGTCTGCCTAGTCTGCTTCGGGGTCGAAAACTTCGTCATTCACTCTCAAAACGCTGGAAATTTGGCAGACTGAACTTTTCGGTGTCGGGTTTGCCAAGTCGCCCTTAGTGCCTCCTTCCCTCATTCCTCTCCACCCTCGGTCACATCTTTTTCCGATTTTGCACTCCGTGACGCCTTCCAATCGTTTCACGTCGGCGTTGAAGCCGCGTTGCGTGCGATAGACTTGATCGCCTTCCAATTTTGCGAAAAGAACGTATTTGTCCCACAGTGCTTTTTTGGTAATCTCTGCGTCGGGGCTAAAGTCGCACGCATACTCAACAAACGCCTTGAGCGTGTCCTCTTCTTCGCGGTAATCGCTGCCCGCCTCCTCTATGGCTTTCGGCGGCAGGAGTCCCTCTTTGCGCCACAGAGCAAAGCCGTCAATCGCCCATCGGAGAATGCCGGGCAACTCCTCGAAAAGTTGCTGATCTAAGCCCGTGATTCGCTCCGCTTGAGGAATATGCTGCGTGAACGGAATGAGGCGAACGCGCCGCCAGATACCATCATCGGACGCCGATATTACCGGCTTATGGTTGCCATAGAGCCAGAGTTTCATTTGTGGCTGGAAGGTGAATGGCTTGGCATACATATCGCGGCATGATATGGAATCGCCGCCCGTCAAGTCCTTCACGAGTTCGTCATTGAGTCGCGATATTTTCGGCATTTCGCTCGTCAATGCGATTCGCGCCCCGCGCAATTTCACAAGTTGCGGAGCGGGTTTCTCTCCCCCGCCATTGTTGGCGTATTGGTCTTTGAGGAGCGTTTGTATCGGCACTCTGACGGCATACTGAGCCGCCAAGCGTTCCAATACGGACAGGAACACGCTCTTCCCGTTTGCGCCGTCGCCGTAGCAGAAAAAGAATGCCTGTTCGTCTGTTGAGCCACTCAGCGAGTATCCTACGGCTTTTTGCACGAATAATCGGACATCGGGATCGGGCAGAATGCGGGCGAGAAACTTCTGCCACTTGGGACATTGCGCCGCCTTATCGTAAGGAGCAGGGCAAAGTTTTGTCATCATGTCTGCGGGATCGTGCGGGTCTACTGTCTGTGTATCGAGAGTCAGAACCCCACTCGCGGTATTGAGACGGAAGAGATTCGAGTCGTAATCCTCGAACACCGTGGAGAACACCGGCATCGTCCGCGCCATTGTCAACGCGCCCTGCATTCGCATTGCGGACCGACATTTCTTCGCGCCGGATACAAGGGCATCACGCCTTGCATCATCGCCACAGGCGGCGGCTTCGGAGAAGATTTTGCCGATGGTCTCCTTCATCTTCTCCACAGATACACCGCGTTCGTCAGGGTTCCATTGCTTGCCGTCCCATTGGAACCACTATGCAGCAGAATGGTTATAGCGAAACTCTTCCCCGAATCGGGTGGCAAAGCGTTCGGCGTTTTCTACGTCAGACACGTCGAGCCGTGAGAGTTCGCCGTCTATCGTCTGCGGCGGTTTAAGTTCGGCGGAAACAAGTTTCTGCATATCGTTGGCGGTATGCCCTGCCGCAAGAAAGTCGTCAATGCCGACTTTGCCCGCGTCGTTGGACTGCCACAGGTACAGATACTTGACTTCTGCGCCGCGCCCTCTCAGGAACAAGGAGAAGCGTTTGAGGGCATTATAAACGGAGGGCTTTGCCATCACGTCGCTATCAAACGCGATCACGACTTCGCGCCCTTTGAGGGGGATATATTCCCAACAGGGAAGCGGTGCTGTTTTGTGCCGCCAGCAGTAAACTCCGCTAATGGAGACACACAGAATGCCGTGAGAAATAGCGGCATCGGCTTTCTTGCTGCCCTCGGTGATCCACAAAGGAATGTCGGGATTCTGTACATCATGGAGGGCAATCGGGTTGCAGTCCACGACCAAATTTGACCCGCTTGCTTGCCGGTATTTCTGAACCTTCCCCTCTTTGTCGGGCTGGGGGTTGTCAATGCGGATAGAGTTGGTAATCGTCTTTCCGTCCGGGCTATACTGCGGAATCAGCAACGCCGGAAGATTTCCGCTGTGTGCCGGAAAGCCATATTTCGGTAGGTCGCGTTTGTCATGGATCGTGGAGTAACCCCGCTCCATAATGACGCGGGGCTTGATTTTGCTTGCTTCGGTGAGCATAGCGCGGTGCGATTCACTGAGAGTAGGAACCGCCGCAGCATCACGCAACATATCGCCATAGCCATTCACAACGGCAAGCGTGACGCCTTGTTCCGTTTCAGGAGTAGTAGAAGAAAGTGGGGTCTGCATCAGGCTTGCCCTCTTTCTCGCGTCTGTCCGCTGACTGTACCGCCGAACAATTCCAGTGTAGCGTTCAG
>CAZPZP010000746.1:0-2491 GCA_964591025.1 uncultured Chthonomonadaceae bacterium | reverse complement strand
AGGGCATATAGCCGCGCCCGATATGCCGAACGTCTATCGCGTGGAGATACCGATATGCCCGACGAGACAATAACCGACGACGAAAAATAATCTCCCTCTGTCCCCCTCTCCCCCTGTTCCCTGATATTGCGAACTCTCACCTTGACAATCGTTGGCTTTGACTGCTACCATTTCAGAGCATTGTTTTTTACCCCTTTTAGAGAGTTTTCCCACAGATGAGGAGTAATGGATGACGGACGGAGACGTTTTGACCGAAGGCACAGAGATAAACGAAACCTATCGTGTTCTCAACACGGTGGGCGGCGGCGCAATGGCGCGAGTCTATCGAGTCAAACATCTCGGAACCGGCAAACTCTACGCCCTCAAAGTCCATCGTGTGACGGACAGCCCTGAAATGACCGCCGAGCTTGCCCTCAAATCCGCCGAAAACGAAGCGAAATTTATGGAATCACTGGATCACCACACTTTGCCCAAAATGGTGGAGTCGTTTACACGGGACGGCGCATTGTATCTTGTCATGGAGTTTGTCGAGGGCAAGACGCTGAAAAAAATCCTCGATGAGAACGCCGGGCAGCCGCTCGATGTGCCGCTTGTCGTCAAATGGGGCTTGCAGCTTTGCAACGTGCTGACCTATTTGCACCGACAAAATCCGCCGATTGTGTTCCGCGACCTCAAGCCGACGAATATCATCTGCCGCACCAATGGCGATTTGTGCCTGATTGACTTTGGGATCGCACGCAAAACCGGCAACAACAAAGCGGCGGATACCATCATTTTCGGCAGTCCCGGCTATGCACCGCCAGAGCAATATGGACATGGCGAAACCACTCCCGTTGCCGATATTTACGCACTCGGCGCGACGCTGTTTCATATGCTCACGGGATACGATCCGTCTCAGACACCGTTCAAGTTTCCCTTGATCAAAACCAAAAACGCCACAGTGCCGCGTGTGTTGGATAATCTGGTGATGCGGTGCGTGGAGTTCAACAAAGAGCGACGCCCCCGAAATGCCGAGTCGGTTGCCCACTCGTTGACGATCATTCATCAGATGATCGAAAAGCAGGATAACGCCGCCCTCAATCCCGGAACCAGCGATCTGAGCCGTCACCCCGCGCTCGCGTTTCTCGATGGACGCACTGCCACCGGCGAACTCACTCCTCTCAGCAGCACGCCGGCGACCTTTGCCTTTACGCCCCCAAGCCTCATCACCGAACCGTCAATCTCTTCGGTATCGGCGTCACAAAACCGCAACGAGATGGCTTCCTACTTGCCCGGCTCCGGGTTGGATTATGCGTTTCGCGGATTAATGAGCGGGAGTGTGCTGTTAATCCTCGTTTGTGCCGCCTATCTGCTCTTCGGGAGTCAATCCGCCGCCGACCCTCATCTCAAACTCCCGTGTATCTTGCTCGCGTTGGGGACGATTGCGGCACTGCTCTTCGGAATTGTCTTTCCGCGACGTGCTACACGCAACGGAATGGTGTTGACGATACTCGGCAGCCTGCTGCTGATCGCGCTCTCCGGTTTGATTTTTCTTCCGGCGATGCTTTCGGCGTTTCTGGCTTGTGTTGTTCTTGCCCTACTGATGTTGGTTCCGGCGACTCTGCTTCTTGCTGCTGAAATGGCATAGGGCGCGGCTCTTATTCCATCCAGCGAACTTTGGTTTCGAGGGGAAGGCGTTCGCCTTCTGTCCATGGGATATTGGGGTAGCCGAGAAAGGAGAAACCGAGTAGACGGGAAGGCGGCTCCAGCCCGACGAATCGGGCAACGTGCGGATGAACGTAAACGCCTTTGGACAGCCACATTCCGGCAAGTCCCTGCGCGTTGGCAACGAGGTGAAGGTTTTGGACGGCACACGCGACTGCCAGCATTTCTTCCAATTCGGTCATCATCAAAGAACCGTCTTCGCGGAGTTTGGGCGACATTCCGAGAGAAATCCACACCGGCGCACTGACCGCTTTATTGAGATTCGCTTCGTAGGTGTTGGGTTTGAATGTCTCTTCCGTCGTATCGCTTTTGTATGCCTCCGCAAACGCCTCGCCCAACGCAAGGCGACTGTCTCCGGTATAAACCGTAAATCGCCACGGCTCGGTTTCTCCATGACTCGGCGCCCAATCCGCCGCCCGCAATACGCGCTCGACCATCGCCTTTTCAATCGGCATATCGGCATGAACTCGTGCCAAGCCCATACTGCGCCGATGCGCTATCGCCGCACAAACAATCTCGACTTCACTCTCACTGAACTCAACGGACATTGTCTTTCTCATTTCCTTGTCATTGTGTGATTTGTGAGGAGATTATACCCGCTTGCGTCAAACCCGACGCAATTTGGTTGCTGCGAAACGCGAACCGTGATAGAATAAACTCACCAAATGCAGAAAGGAACGAGTGCTATGCCCTCCATCGAATTGACCGACGAACAGGCGTTGAACCTTTGGGAGCAGCTACCGGAAGAACAGAAAAAGCGCGTCATCGCCCAAACTGAGCAAAACGG
>CAZPZP010000745.1:0-2494 GCA_964591025.1 uncultured Chthonomonadaceae bacterium | reverse complement strand
CAATCGAAATGCCGGAACCAACCCGTTCAGACTGCCACGCATGGGGCGCACATCCCCTTTATCACGCCTGTACGGCAATCGCTGGCATTCGCCCGTTCGGTTTTGGTTTTGCGGGCGTAGAGGTAGAACCACATTTAGGGGCATTGAGTCAGATGAAGGTTTCGATGCCGCATCCCAAAGGAGTCATTGAGGCCGAATATGAATATCAAGGAAATGATCTTTTCTGCCGCATCGTCTTGCCGGAATATACGACAGGAATTTTGCACTATCAACAGCAGATGATAAACCTTTCTCCGGGCGTCAATGAGCATTTTATTTCCACAAAGTAGCCCGCCATGACCCTGCAATTCGCGCCGCCATTCCCGACACTCCTCACGCTGATTATTATGGGGATCGTGCTGAGTCTGTCAGTAAGAATGGCGATACGGCAGAGGCAGCAGGGCAGGACATTCGCGCCGAATATCCTGCGTTTGCTAACATTGATGCTGTTGTCGGCATTGCTTCTCAATCCTATTTTGACTTCGCAAATCCGACGCCCGATACGCGCTCCGCTTGCGATTCTCCTTGACAGTTCGCGTAGTATGAATACCAAAGATGTGGGGCAGATGACTCGTTGGTTTGCGGCAAAAGTGAGCGTTATGGGCAATGCCGCACTGGTCAAAACGCTGTCCGCGAACTATGACCTCAAGTGCTTCACGTTTGCGAAACAGACACAACCGCGTACTGTTGAACAACTCTCTGTCATTTCTCAAGCAAACGGCGACGCTTCCCATATTGCTAATGCGCTTCTTACGGCGTCCGCACTGAGCAAGCCGCCCGCAAGTGGAGACAACACTCCGGCGCAAACCTTCGGAGGCGTCGTGCTGATTTCCGATGGCGGCGAAACTGGCAATGCCGATCCGATTTCTGCCGCCCGCCAATGCCGCGCCAACGGTCTGCCGGTGTTCACACTAACCCTTGGACGCGAGTTTGCCGAACCCGATATTCAAGTCACTGCGACACGCCCGCAAGTGTTCGCTTCTCCCAATCAACCCGTCGAGATCAGCGCGGAAATTCAGAGCGACGGCATCACGGCACAAACGGCAACTGCAACCCTGACGCGAGAAGGACAAGCCGCGCAAACCCAAACCACTGCACTCAAACGCGGCAGGTCACGGGTGAATTTTACGGTGACGGAAACGAGCAAAGGCTTTTATCGGTACAGAATACGCCTGTCTCCTGTTGCAAACGAAGCGGATACACGCAATAATCAGGCGACGATTGCCCTCAGCGTTCTGGACGCCAAAACCCGCGTGCTGTTATTGGAAGGCGAGCCGTCGTGGGACGCCAAATTCACGGCACAGGCGTTGCGCTCCGACCCGACGCTCCAATTGGACGCGGTTTACCTGCTGATGGACGGCAGACCCATTGCCCAAAGCGGCGCGGAAACCGCAGAGGCGATCAAAGTCCCGCAAACCCTCGAAGAGTTTGCCCGTTATGATGTTCTGATTATCGGGAAAGGATATGAGGCGTTTTTCGACCCAACCGCAACCGCCAATCTCAAACGCTGGATTACGGAACGCGGCGGCAATTTGGTGTTACTGCGCGGACGAGCCGATGAAAAAACCGAAGCACTGCGCGAACTCGAACCATTCTCGTATACGCCGGAGCAAATCGAAGCCACCCGCGCCCAATTGACGGACGCGGGCAAGGCGTATCCCGGCTTTGTGCAGCCGAGCAAAGAGGACGCGGGTACGATAGTGCAGAAACTGCCGCTGCTCATCACGTCAGCAAAGGTCAGTGGCGAAAAGGCGATGGCAACCGTTTTGGCGCGAACCGAAGGCGGCACAACCAACAGCGAGAACGAGAGTGAAATGGCACTGTTGGCGTGGCAGAGGGTCGGGCAGGGGAAGGTCATGGCGGTGGCGGGCGACGGGCTTTGGCGGTGGGCAATGCTGCCGCCGGAACTCGCGCAATATGCCAATGTCTTCCCGGAATTTTGGGCGCAGACGATTCGGTATCTGGCAAGCGGCTCCGACTTTCTACCGGGTCAAAATCTCACGCTTGCCGCGTCGCGCCCGAACTATGCTCCGAACGAAGAAGTCGAGTTTATTCTGACACAACGCGGCGCAAACGCCCCAATCCCGCCGACGCTGACTGTCCAAAACGAGCAGGGTAATGCCGCAACGCTTACGCTCTCGCAGGGCAAAACCGACGCCGGAACCGTGACCTATAGGGCGCGAATCACGGCAGGAAACGCGGGCGACTATCTCGCTGCTGCAACCCAAACCCGCGACAGCAAACCCGAAACGGCGACGGTTCTGTACAGCGTCCTGCCTCCGATTGTGGAGCGTGTCGGGAGTTCCGCCGATCCAATAGTGATGCGCCAAATCGCCGAAGCGGGCGGCGGTGAAGTCCTCAAACCCGACGATTTATCGTCTCTGACCACCAAACTCAAAACCCTCGAACGCGCCACGCAAACCCGCCCGCTGCGCCGTGATGCGTTGCAGTCAGG
>CAZPZP010000744.1:0-2497 GCA_964591025.1 uncultured Chthonomonadaceae bacterium | reverse complement strand
TTCGAGTTGGTGCGTCTGAAAGACGCTTGTTTTTTCCTGACGGGGGTTTTCAACCCCCGCTGCGAGAGGTGAGATAAGAAATCAATACTTGTCCAGACCAACTATTCGGCAACTTGTCAAGTCACAGTTTTTATGGGGTACGACACCTTTTATTATCTATGTCCGTCGTCGTATATGGGAAAACTCAAAAGATTGCAACTTCAATATTGTTTTCTCTGTCAGAAAGCACGAAGAGACAATGAGGAATATAGTCTCACATTTCTACTCAGCACATCGCCCAAACTTCGCAGACACGCGGCGCGGCTGCGTTGGTTTGGGATGCCTTCATAGAGTGCGAGGGCTTCCTCGACCATGCGCTTGCCGACAGCGTACTGGCTGTTCTCCGCATAGACTTTGCCCATCTTTTGCAGACAGTCGGCTTGTCCATGACGGTCATTTTCCCGACGGCGAACTCAGTCCCGGCGATATTATCAAATCGGTTCGCCTTGTGGAAAGAACCGCAAACGCAGAATTGGAAACAATCCGCACGGTTCCCGTCAATGTCATTGTCCTCAGTCAAGGCTGCGAAATTGATAAAGTGGCGAAGCACGGCAAAAGCGGTTCGCTGGTCGTTGCGGCTGTTTTCGCACTGGGTTCGTTGGATCGCGGCTTGCAGGGGCTGGTGCGGAAAAACGCGGTGCGGAAATCATTCTACCTGCCAGATTTCGACAACCGAATGCCGGAATGCTCTATCGGCTGGGAAACCATTCAGCCCGTCGAATTGATGCCCGTTTGGAATGCCCGCAGCGCGGAACGCTATGTTTGTGGCGTGGCGGAGAATTCCGAACTGTAGCAAGCCCTCGCCAGCCGCTTTTGGGATTAGTTCTTTCGTCCGTTGGCGCGTGATAGAAGCGATTTTATGCCTCTCAACGCGTAGCCAACGGCGAAGTCTGCCTTGAACGCCGTGCGTAAACTCTGCTTCGTTTGGTATACTCGAAGCGACACCCCGAATACAGCGAAACTATCAGCGATAAGGGAGCAACTCGAAAAGAAGAACGGGCAAGAATGAATAAAGAGAGCAATCAGGCGGAAGATCGCGAGATCGCGGCAGCCTCAGAATCGCTTCCATCCAAAACGCGCTTTCTCTCCGGTGGGGCAAGCCGCGCCAAATTGATTCAAGCGGCGGCAGCGAATCATACGGAATGGTTTATTGGGAATGCCATCGCTCTCAACGGCGAAGTCAACGAAACCAACGGTGTCATCTGGACGGCGACGGTGCGGGAAGTCACCATAGCCTTTCCGCGCCTCGATGCCGAGACCGCAGGGGAAACGCTCGACACCATCGTTGCGGAGTGTTTTCGGCGCAAAGTCGAAAAGGCATCCTGCTGGTCACTGTCTCCGACGCGCCCGCGTGATCTGGGGGCGAGGTTGGCGGCACGCGGCTTCGAGTGGGGTTGGCGTCCGCATTGGATGGCGTTGGATTTGCACACCTTACCGGATGATTTCAGTCTGCCCGAAGGTCTGCACATTACTATTGAGAACAGTGAGAGCGAATGGGATGTGGACGATTTGCCCTATTATCGCCGCGAAGATGCCGCATTTCGGCACGCACTGGCACACGCACAGCCGCGCCGCGCTTGGCATTTCGGGGCATGGCTGAACGGGAAAATTGTCGGTCAAAGCACGGTTTATGTCACAACGGGACGGCTGGGCATTGCAGGGATTTACGATGTGGGCGTGGTTCCCTCGGCGCGGCATCAGGGCATCGGCTCGGCGGTTTCACTGGCGGCGTGCCAATTCGCTCGGATGCTCGGCTGCCGCTATGCTCTGCTCAATTCTGCCGCCGACGCCCTGTATAAACGGTTGGGATTTGGGTCGCTCGGCTATGGTCAAACGTGGTGGATTCACAGCGCAACTCTTGTCGCTCCGCCGCCGACTGCCGCCCAAATTCGGTTCGCCGAAGCCATCGGGCGCGGCGATACGGCAACGCTCGATACGCTTCTGCCGTCGGATTTGCCCGCAGATTTGGACGCGCCTTTGCCGAATGGAACGACTCCTATGCAGTTGGCAGTGCAGTCCCGTCAACCGCGTTCTGCCGAGTGGCTTGCCGCGCACGCGGCGACATTGGATATACTGACCGCGTGGGATTTGGGTTGGAAAGCCCGCGCCCGCCGTCTGCTTATTGCCTCACCCGAACTCGCCAATCGGCGTGCTGGCAATTGGCAGACAACGCCGCTTCACGAAGCGATAGCCCGCGACGACCTGCCTCTTGTGCGCTTGCTGCTTCGTGCCGCCCTCGATTTGGAGATTCAGGACACAGAATTTCATTCAACGCCGCTTGGTTGGGCGCGTCATTTCGGGCGCACTGAGATCATTGCTCTGCTGGCAGAGGAAAAGGGAAGCAAAGCCCTGACTGCTATGGTACTTGGAGAGCCCCGCGAGGCGATTCGGCTGTAGGGGGAAAGTGTGCGGCGGCAAGGCAGTTACCGCGCTTTGTGAGCCTGACAGCGTTTTAAGA
>CAZPZP010000743.1:0-2499 GCA_964591025.1 uncultured Chthonomonadaceae bacterium | reverse complement strand
ACTCTTGCAAGAGGTCTATTGAGAACAGAGCGAAATACAATGCCGTTGCGAACACACGCCGAGAGCATCTGACGATACAGGTCATTTTTGGTTTGGCGTGCAGCACGCTTTTGGCGTCCGGTCTTCTTGTCGGTCACAAAGTCAGGCTGAAAGTCTAATGCAAAATAGCCTCCTTATCACTTTGCGAGATAAGGAGGCTTTTCTTTCTGCGGAGAAAATCGCTTACGCTTTGTCGGCGGTTTTCTTTCCTTTTTTGGGAGTGGTTGCAGCAGCTTCGGCGGTTGCCGCGTCTTGCTCTTTCTGGCGACGACGCTTGAACGGTTCGCGCAGAACGATCTTGCGATAATCCAGACCCGCGGCGGTCAAAGCCCGATCCCAACTCTCGAAGCGGCGACGTGCTGCCGTAATGAGCGTGATATCATAATCTTCGATGCTCTTGGCATTCAGATCGCGTCCTTGAGAATGCAATGCTTTGAGTTCGTTGAGGATCGTCTCCTCATCCCATTCGCGGTAGCGGCGAATTGTCTTGTAGTCCAAACCTGCCGCTGTCACGGCTCCGCGCCATGAGCCGAAATGCTTGGTTTTGGTCGCGGCGGCGGCGAGTTGCGGGTCGATCTGTGTGCTGACGTGTCGCCACGACAAATCTTCGCCGTCTGCATGAAGCTGCTTGATCCGCTCAACAATGCGCTCTTTTGACCATGTCTTATAGCGACGAATCGATTCATAATCCAAACCGGAATAATCCACGGCAGCACGCCACGAACCGAAATAACGGGTGGCTGCCCGCAGGAGAGCGACCTGATTTTGCGCGATACTCGCGTAATTCATGTTCTCTCCGTCTTTGAACAGTCGGTTGATTTCCTCGCCGATACTATCTTTACTCCACTTTCGCACGATGTTTCAGTTCCTTCCCGAATAATTTTCCGTGCTGAACCTCTGACCGTTCCGCACACGGATTGGGGGAGTCAAGGCAAAGACCCTCTGCACGGCTACGCCAAGAAGAGTTCTCGATCACCGACACAAGTTGCCATCACGTCAGGGGGATTGGGTGCGCGAGATGCTTTTGCGGAGCCAAAATGTCCGCTTATACTACATTACAAGGCAGATTTTGTCACTTGCGGTATCTTTTCCTTTCCGTATGATAACTTAAAAAAGCCTTTGTGTCAAGTGGTTCATTAACTTTTTTTAAGTGTGGTACAAACTTTTGGCGAGAAGGAGAACGTCCCCTCTTTGCCGAACAGTCTGACATCGAAACACTCTTCGATGTGACAAGGAGATTATCGCATGACACAAAGCGGCGGACGCATCACTTGCCCGCGTTGCGGAACCAACAACTTCAATACAGTGACGGCGTGTTGGAAATGCGGCACGGCACTCGCGGTAACGCCCTCGGTTGCGCCCGCACCTTCGATTGCGCCGATGAACGCTCCGCGCCAAGAGTATCCCTCGTATGTTCCGGCGTCCTTGTCAATGTCTGGCGATCCAGCAGTGGCGAAGCGTGCGGCGTTCTGGCTCGCGGTTGTGTTCCCATGGTTCGGGCTTCCGATTGGCTGGGCGTTTATGATGATCGAAGACCACAAACGTCAGGCGATTGGTAGATTTTGCGTAATCTGGAGCATCGTCGCCCTGATTTTTCATTGCCTGTTCGTGTTTGCGTCCATTCAGATCACGGTGTCGCGCCTTTTGCCCTATGTGCTGCAAAACGCCCTTCCACAGCGGAGTTCAGGAGGTACGTCGGGAAATGCCAACAACGATTTCAGCGGAATGAATCCTTGAAAAGTGACGTGCTGCCCTGAATTTACCCTGCAAAAGTGGGGGCTGAATGCCAGAATGTTCAGTAGACACCAATTTTAGATGAGAAGGGCAACACCGCATGACTGGAGTATCGTCCTCGGCAAACCTCCTTCCGACGTTTAGCGAAGCAGAAATCGCCAGCACCCTACTGTTTATGGAAGCGTTTCTCGACGAGGCAATTATGGCTGCTGACAACTCCGCTCACGCCGAAACGCTCCTGCGTCAGCGCGAATCTGCCCTTTTGCACGCCGCCCTGACGCAAGCCACACGCGCCAACGACTCCCTGCGCGAAGGCATGACGACACTCATCGAAACCTCCGCACAGCCAACCTTTGTTCTCGACAGAGAGGGAGCCGTCACGGTTTGGAATCGGGCAATGCGCCATCTTACGGGGATTACAGGCGGCACGGCGTTCGGGAAAAGCCTCGAAGAACTCTTCTCTGGTCTCTCCATTGTGCGGCTCACTGAAGCGACAGACGCAATTCTCCGCGCTGGTGTATTGCCGGGCGGTTTGGCGTCGTCTGCGCCCCACCGCCTTGCTGAACCCGTCTCCCTTCAAGAGAACAATGCGCTCGTCACGATTACTCTGCTTCCCGTATGTTTGGTCTCTGGCTGCCTCGATACGCTGATTGTCCTCCTCGAAGTATAGCCCGCGCCTCATTATTCGGGTACAAGAACGTACCCGCCTAAAAAACAGACGTCCTA
>CAZPZP010000742.1:0-2502 GCA_964591025.1 uncultured Chthonomonadaceae bacterium | reverse complement strand
CATGATCACACGGCTTAAAGTGAAAAACTATCGCAGTATCGAGGAAATAGACCTCCCGCTGTCTCCTCTCACGGTTCTTGTAGGCAAAAACGGCGCGGGCAAAAGCACCATCCTTGATGTTCTCGCCTTCGTCCGTGACGCACTCACGGAAGGTCTTGGTTCGGCAATTAGAAAACGCGGCGACGTTCATTCTATAGTAAAGTGGACTCCAAATCAAGAACAACATGATATTGAGGTTGCTCTCTTTTTTGACAGTAACCGACAAGATGAGTTGAATGGCTCCTACTCTTTCACCTATGGAAAGTTTAACGGAAATGCCTACGAGGTAAAACAGGAAGAGTGCGTTATCAATCAATCCGGCTACAAAGGTTTTCGTATGGAAAGATTTGCTGATGGCACGACACACTTATATGATAATCTTAGTGTCAAGCCCAGCACTGCAAAGTACCGATCTGTCGAAGAATTGGGTTTTTACCTTGCCCCTTTCTCTGACAACATTGACACCGCAGAGGAGACTATGGATCAAGTCAAAGTTCTGCTTACAGATACCGAAGTCTACAATATCCCCCCTGAGAATATCCGTTCTCCTCAAGCACGCGCCGATGATGCCAAACTCTGGGGCGATGGGAAAAATCTCGCGTCGGTTTTGTATCGTCTCCAAAGCGATGAAGCGACTTTCGGGCGCATTCGCTCCGCCTTACATCAAATTGTCCCGAATGTCGAGGATATTCGAGTGAGAGGATTGGACGATTACTACAGTATCTCGCTCAAACATCACAGAAAAGACGATGCAGAGGCGTGGTTTTCCTTGCGGCACGAATCGGATGGCACGCTGAGGGCATTGGCGTTGCTGACAGCCTTGTATCAGGACTACACGCACTCGTGTATCGCCATCGAAGAGCCTGAAACCGCAATCTTTTCCCGTAATCTTGGAATTATCGCCGATGCACTCTACGAGGCGACACTGCGGAGACAAGTCATTATAACAACGCAAAGCCCCGACCTGATTTCCTGCTTCGCGGCGGACGATCTGCGAATTGTTACCGAAGTGGACGGCGCGACAACGGCAGGAACATTGGATAAGACACAACTCAGAATTATCGAGAAGGAACTTTTCAACGCGGGCGAACTGCTGCGGCTTGAGGGCCTCTTCAGCAGTTCCATTCCACGGGGAGAAGAAGTCGTTGCGTAAAATTTTCCCGATTGTTGAGGGTGAAGGTGAAATCGAGGCGGTTCCTAAACTGATCGTTAAGATTCTGCATCACTTGGGACGATACGATTTTGTCTCTGTTGCAGGAAGAAACGCACGCGGCTGTGACAATCTCAAAAAGCGAGAATTTCTCGAACGCCTCATCCGAGCCGCTGAAGAACTCGATGGGGTCGCTGCCGTCCTGATTGTGGTGGATGCCGACGACAACTGCCCGAAAGTCCTTGCCGCCGAACTCAGTCAGACCGTGCGGGAAATCGGTGTCCGTGTTGCTGTGGCGGTTGTCGTGGCAAACCGAGAATATGAGGCATGGTTTCTTGCTAGTCTCGCGACCATTGCAGGGCAAAATCTGACAGGCGGTTCCGTTCTTCCCGCCGATTGCAAATTTGTGGGAGACGTTGAGGCGAAATCGGGCGTCAAAGAGTGGATCACCGCGCAGCTGCCGAAAGGTTTCAGTTACAAACCGCGCACCGATCAGGGCGTTCTTACCCAGAAGATTGACGTTGAACTCGCTGTCCAAAATTCCCGTTCATTTCGGCGGTTGGTTCATGCCATCGAATTGCTTGTTGATGCCGCAGACACCAACGCCGCAACGGTTTCTCCATAATGTCTGAAGTTTACGAGTCTCTCCGCACGCTTGGCTAACTGCACAGAAGCGAGAAAGAAAGAAAGTAACATGATTACGCGGCTCAAAGTTAAAAATTATCGAAGCATCAAGGAAATTGATCTGACGCTGTCTCCTCTCACGGTGCTTGTCGGCGAAAATGGCGCAGGCAAAAGCACCATCCTTGACGTTTTACGCTTCGTCCGTGACGCCCTGAGTGACAGCCTAGACGCTGCACTCAAAGTGCGTAGCAGCCTAAATGCTATAGAGCGTTGGAATCCTGATAACCATCCACATGATATTGAAATTATGGTCGAATTCGAAAGTGATGATGTCAGTGGTTACTATACTTTCGCATTTGGCAGGGGAGAAGGTAATAGATTACTTATCAAGGACGAACATTGTGCTATTTCTTATCCCAATTCTGCTTCGTACTCTGTCGACGAACAGAGTAATAGTCTTCATGCATATTTTGGTGAGAGGGCAGAAAAAAGAACTCTCACAAAAATCCCAAAGGGTCGCCTGATAATACACGCTATGACATTATTGAGCGATTTTAGAGAGACCTATTCGCCGATTATCCCTGCGCTAAGCAATATGGAATTCTATAATATCATCCCTGATAACATACGCGATCCTCAAGAAGTTACTGATATCGGCAGTCTCAAAAGCGATGGGAGCAATATCGGAG
>CAZPZP010000741.1:0-2519 GCA_964591025.1 uncultured Chthonomonadaceae bacterium | reverse complement strand
ACGATGCAGACGCCGCGAAGGTTTGGGAATCAGTCGTTGCCGAAAAAGAATTAAGTGAAGCCGAGAAGTTGATTTTGGGCGATTGGTGTTTGGCGCGAGGCGTCGAATTGGCAACGGAATATAATCTGCCGTTCAAAATCCATACGGGCTACTATGCGAGACACAGTTATATGCCTGTAGAGCGAATTCGGAGCGGGCATTTGTGCGGCTTGTTGTGCCGCTATCCCAAAGCAAAATTCGTGCTGATGCACATTGCTTATCCCTACAGCGAGGAGTTGATCGCTCTCGCCAAGCACTATCCCAATACATATATTGATCTCTGCTGGGCGTGGAGTATCAACCCCTTTGCCGCGACAGATTTTGTCCGGCGTTTCGTTCATGCCGTCCCCGCTCACAAATTGTTCGGGTTCGGCGGCGATAGTTGGTCTCCCTGCGCTTCTTTTGCCTATTCCATTCAAGCCCGTCAAGGACTGACACGCGCCCTGCAAGCGGAAGTCACCGAAGGACTTCTCACGGAGCGGCAAGCCCTTGCATTGGCAGAGCGATTTATGACGCAAAACCAAGAAGAGTGCTTCGACATCGAGGGAACGCGGCAAGCACTTCGCGATATGATATGAACCACGGAGAACACCCAATGCAATGATCCACGAAAAAACACGAAAGAGACACGAAAATCAATTCAAGGAAACAATGCAGAAATCAAACCGGAAATTCTTGCATTGTTTTCGTGTCCTTTCGTGTTCTCCGTGGTTCTTAATTCTCTTTGACCGTCAGAACTTGATTTGCCTTGACGTTTTTGAGGATTTGTGTTTTGCCGGAAAGCCACTTGATCTCCAACTCCGCCACTTCCGCCGCCGTGCCTAATCCATAGTGCAAAATGAAATCGCTGTCACCGGCATAACTCGCCCCGCCGATAATCTGACGCAACAGTTTCTTGCCCCCGATGGTTGCCGTTCCGCGTGTCCCGATGGGCGTTGCACAGCCGTGTTTATCAACGCAACGGATGATCAGCCAATTTGCTTGCGGTGTCTCGTTGTGAAGCAGAGTTGGGCGATCATTGGTCGCCGTCGCGAGAATGTCCATGCGCCCGTCGCCGTCGAAATCCGCCTGACACGCCCCCCGATGCACCCGCACGTCCTCTTTGGGCAGGGCGTCTTTGGCTTCGGAATAGACGCCTTTTGCCCCTTTGAGGAGCAGTTGGTTTGGCTGCTTATAGGTCGCAGCAGGCGTGGTTTTGGCAACCGAGGGAAAGATGTGACCGTTGGCGAAAAAGAGATCAAGCGTGCCGAGATTGCGCGAATCGGTGAACAGAACGCCGAAGCCGAGATAGGGGCGCGTCGCCTGTGCGATTCCCGTGAGCGTACTGACATCGCTAAAATAACCGTTGTCGTTCTGATACAGGGTATAGGGTTCATTGGCAAACGTCGTCACGATGACATCAAAATCGCCGTCGCCGTCATAATCGCCCATCGCCGATCCCATATTCGCCTGAGACTGCCCCATTTCGCCCAATGCTACATTCTGCTGACTCGCCACGTCCTCGAATGTGCCGTCACCTTTATTTTGCAGCAGGGAATTCGGTCCCAAATCGTTGGCGACAAACAGATCGAGTTTGCCGTCGTTGTCAAAATCCAAGGCAATCGCACTCAACCCGCGCCGCTTTTCTACAGCGGATTTCGATTTTTCCGTTACGTCGGAGAAGGTTCCGTTGCCGTTGTTGCGGAAGAGTTTGTTGCGGGCGGACGTGTAGGTCGTGGGATGGCAGGAATCGCGCTGACCATTGGGACCCGGACAGGCAATATCCGTCTCGATGCTCCATTCGCAATACCGCAGGGCATACAGATCGAGTTTGCCGTCGCCGTCATAATCGAACCAAACTCCGCCTGTCGAGAATCCTCCCACCGCAACGCCCGCTTTTTTGGTTACGTCGGTAAAGGTTCCGTTGCCGTTGTTACGATACAGTGTGTTGCCGCCAAAACACGCCACATAGAGGTCTATTTTGCCATCGTTATCGTAATCGCCCGCCACGCCCGTAATTCCATACGCCGTTTCGGTATCGAACGCATTTGCCTTGAGCGTGAATTTGCCTTTGCCGTCGTTGAGATACAAACGCTGGCGCAACTCTTGCATTCCGGGCTTGTTGGTACAGACACCAATTCCCTTGGGAGCCGGAAAATAGACATCGGGAAAGCCGTCGCCGTTCGCATCGAAGACAGTTGCCCCTGCCGCCACCTGCTCGACAAAATAGCGCATCCCGCAGCTGCCGTCCGACTGAATAAAGTCAAGTCCTGCCGCTTTGGTTATATCGGTATACTTCGCGTTCATCGGCAGATTTTCGGTGTCCGTGGTAGTTGTGGCGACATTGGTGAGCGGTTTGTCGGGCGCAATCGGCGGTGCGGGAGGCGTTTTTGGGTTACAGCCCGCCGCGATTCCTGCAAGAACGATTCCGAGGAGACCGAAATTTCTAAGAACACCTGATCGGACTCTGCCTTTCGAGTGCGAAGCACGGCACGGCGGAA
>CAZPZP010000740.1:0-2532 GCA_964591025.1 uncultured Chthonomonadaceae bacterium | reverse complement strand
GCTGTTTTTGAGTCGGGTACGTTCTTGTACCCGACTTACGCAAGAGGTCTATTGACTCAGCGACTTGGTGGAGAACTCTATACGGCGGATCACCACGAATTTGATGCTCTTGTCCCGCTTAATTTCTGCACCATCGTTTTCATACGATGATTCATACGATGAGAGGAAACAGAAAATGAGACAGAAACAGAAATCAAAAGAAGAATCGAACGATTTGGAGGCGGCGCGAAGCGTCGCCTTTCGTTATTTGGGATTTACGGCACGGAGCAGCTCCGAAATGGCGAAACGATTGGCGCGTTCCGAATTTACTGCGGAAGTCATCGAAGGAGTCGTTGCGGAACTGGTCGCGCAGAACTATCTCGACGATGAAAAATTTGCGGCGGACTGGGTGGAAGACCGCGCCGACCGCAAACGCTATGGACGCCGACGCCTGAGCCAAGAACTGAGCGGCAAGGGAATCGACAAAGACACCATTCAAGAGGCGATTGGAACCGTCAGCGATGACGACGAACTGCGCCGCGCAGTAGACGCCGCCCAAGCGAAATGGCGCAGTTTGGACGTGCAAACCCTGAACAGAGCAGAGTTAGACGCCGAAAAACGCCGATTGACCGGATTCTTGCAGCGGCGAGGATTTTCTTTTGCCATAATTAAGAAGGTATTCGACACACTCATCGCGAATACTGATCACTCTTCATAATGCAGTCCGCCGCAGGAGATACGCGGACGGCTTTCTTTGCCGGTTAAATTGGGGTTTACGCTCGCGTGAATCCCGTTATTCTCGCTCGAAACCTTCGGAGGCTCGGACGTTTCTCTACGTCCCGTCTAAGGAGGTCTGAGAGTTGCCAACGTATGTAGTCGTAATTGCTTATGTTGCCCTGTTCGTCATCACTGTCGCGCTCGGCAACCTGTTATATGTTCGCCCGATAGAGTCGCGGGAACGCGCTCGTGTTGCTGAATTGACCGAAACACAAAAGGCTGAAGCACGCAAACTTGTCGAAGACGCGCAGAAGCAGGTTGAAGCCGTGCATCGTCAAGCCCTTTTAGAAGCAAAGGAAGATGCCCTTTCGTTGCGTGATGAGGTGGAAAATGAAAATCGGGAGAAGCGTGCCGAAATCCAGAGGTTAGAGCGACGACTGGCACAAAAAGAAGAAACACTCGAACGCCGCACCGAAACCTTTGAGGACAAACAGCGGCAGGTACAAACTCGTGAGGAAGAGATCGCACGACTCAAAATGGAGATAGAAGGCAATCTTGCCCACCAGAAGCAAGAACTTCAACGACTCGCCGGAATGAGCCAAGAAGAGGCACGCACTCTTTTTCTGAAACAAGTCGAAGACGCCAGCCGGCATGATGCCGCTCGGCTGATTCGCGACATTGAAGACACCGCCAAACGTGACGGGGAGCGCAGGGCGCGTCGGATCGTCACGGATGTGATTCAACGCTGCTCGGTAGACCAGACTTCGGAGACAACGGTTTCGGTTGTGCCGCTGCCAAGCGATGAGATGAAAGGGCGCATTATTGGGCGCGAAGGGCGCAATATTCGTGCCTTCGAGACCCTGACCGGCGTCGATCTTATTATTGACGATACGCCCGAAGCTGTCGTTCTGTCCGGGTTCGATCCCGTGCGGCGCGAAGTGGCACGAATCGCCTTGACCAATCTCATTGTGGACGGGCGCATTCATCCGGGACGCATCGAGGAAGTGATTCGCAAGGCGCAGGGCGAAGTGGAGACCCGCATTCAAGAGGCGGGCGAGCGGGCGATCTTGGAGACAGGTCTGACGGGACTTGCGCCGGAAGTCGTGCATCTGCTCGGCAAAATGAAATACCGGACAAGTTACGGGCAGAATGTGTTGCGTCACTCCGTCGAAGTCGCGCTGCTCTGCGGAATGCTCGCTTCGGAGGTCGGAGCCGATGCCGCCGTCGCCAAACGCGCCGGACTGCTGCACGATATTGGCAAAGCGGTGGATTTCGAGGTCGAAGGTCCACACGCTCTGATTGGCGGCGAGATTTTGCGCCGCAATCGGGAGCCGGAACCCGTTGTCCACGCGGCGGAAGCGCACCATTACGATGTTGAACCCGTCACTATCGAAGCGATGCTGGTGATCTGTGCCGACCAGATTTCGGCGTCACGTCCGGGCGCACGCCGCGAAACACTGGAAACCTATGTCAAACGTCTCAAAAAATTAGAAGAGATCGGCGACGGGTTTGCAGGTGTCGAAAAGACGTTTGCCGTTCAAGCGGGGCGCGAAATTCGGATACTGGTTCGCCCCGATGAGATTGATGATTTGGCGGCGTTGCAATTGGCGCGGGATATGGCACGGCGTATCGAGGACGAAATGGAGTATCCGGGACAGATCAAAGTCACAGTGATTCGGGAGACTCGCGCCGTGGATTATGCAAAATGACCACCCCCTAACCCCCTCCTTCGCAAGGAGGGGGAATCAGATGCTCCCTCCCTTGCGGAATTACCTCGCAAGGAGGGGGAATCAGATGCTCCCTCCCTTGCGGAATTACCTCGCAAGGAGGGGGAAT
>CAZPZP010000739.1:0-2532 GCA_964591025.1 uncultured Chthonomonadaceae bacterium | reverse complement strand
CTAGGGGCGTTCCGCCGTGCCGTGCTTCGCACTCAATCCCAATGCGAAGCGATAACGTTCCAGTTAGGGATTGCGTCCGTAGGACGCCTGTTTTTTAGCCGGGTACGTTTCTGTACCCGAACACTCACATTTTTCTACTGCCTGTTTTCAACGGACACCGAGAATGAGTTCGATAGTCAATTGGTCGAGTTTCTCGTAGCCATAGCCTTTTTTGCCGTAGGCGATTCGGTCTATGTTCAAGCCGCTGATTTTCGCCGCATTCTCCTTCGAGTAGGAGGCTAGAAGACCGCCGATATTATCCGGGTCGGCACTGAGTTGTTGGATCATGCCCTGAATTTCGGCGTCGGCGTTGAACTGCGCCGCTTTCTCTTTCAGAATCAGATAGGTACGCATACACCCCGCCGCAAAATCCCAAACGCCCTGCACGTCTTCGGTGCGGTAGGCGTGCGCGTCGAAGTGCTTCATACCCACATAATTGCTGTCCTCCATGAGTTTGACAAGGAAAAAATTCGCCTTGAGGTCTTCCGCGCCAAAACGGAAATCCTGATCATAGCGTCCCGGCTTCTGCCCATTGAGGTCTATATGGAACAGTTTGCCCGCATCAATGGCTTGCCCGACTGCATGGACGAAGTTCAAGCCCGCCATCGTATCGTGTGCGAATTCGGGATTGACGCCGAATTTCTCCGAGCGATCAAGAGTCGCGATAAACCCCAACGCTGAGCCGACTGTCGGCAGATAAATGTCGCCGCGTGGCTCGTTGGGTTTCGGTTCAAGAGCGAACTTGAAATTGTAGCCTTGATCTGCGTCGTATTCCGCCAAAAAGTTCAGGCACTCGCGGAATCGTTTCATGCTGTCTCGCGGGTCTTTGCTCGCGTCGGTCTCCGTGCCTTCGCGCCCGCCCCAGAAGACATAAACCTCGGCTCCGAACTCCGCGCCCAAGTCCATCGCCCGCATGGTTTTCTGCAAGGCAAAGGCGCGAACTTTCGGGTCATTGCTGGTAAAGGCTCCGTCCTTGAAAATCGGCTCACTGAAAAGATTCGTGGTCGCCATCGGAACCTTCAAGCCGTTGGCATCGAGGGCTTGCTTGAACGACGCAACGATCTGATCGCGCTCGCTAACAGTCGCGTCAATTGGAACCAAATCGTTGTCATGGAAATTGATGCCATAAGCCCCCAGTGCCGCCAATTTCTCGACGATCTCTTCCGGTGTAAACGCCAGACCGCACGGCGAAACCACATCACGCACAGGTCCACCAAACGGGTCGCGTCCCACATTGCCCACTGTCCATAACCCAAACGTAAACTTGTCGCTGCGCTGCGGCGTGTAACTGCTCATTGTCTCTCCCTTGTTGGTCGCCCCAAACTGTGATCGAATCGGCGCGAATTTCTACCTTCTGATTCTATCACAAAAACCGAGATGTTCGGCTTGTGCAAGACGACGAAAATTGACAAAACGTAGTGAGGCACAGCATGGTCTGGTACACCATGATTAGCCAACGCAAGCAGAAAGGCTGTTGCGAGGGACAGGAGAGGGTTCCGCTATACCCGCACTTGCGCCATAATCAAATGCCCCGTTTTTTGGTCGAAGGAGAAATGAAGGGTATGGTCACGGCATTGCCATCTTACGTACCAGGTCGTGCCGATTTGTTTTGGGAGACTGATCACATTCCATGGTCCCATTTTCGGAGCCAAATTCATGGCATAGACCCAATCGCGAGACAGTTTGAGAACTTTTGCCGCCGAAGTCAGATGTCCGGGACGCGCAAAATGAGCAAGAGATACGGAATTCTTCTCAGCATGCAACCCCGCAAAGTGGAGATGACCCGTCTCGCCATCGAAACCGAGGCGTAACACACTGTTACCCGCCGCGTCGGAGTAGTCAATGTACCAAAACGGATGCAGTGAGCCATCGCGAAATTCTCGCTCAAGGCGGCGAGTCGTCGTTTGCAGCCCCTCTGCCGGATTCATCAGCGTGGAATAGACGGCATCGGCACGTTCCATAATTTGCAACTCGTTGAAGCGTCCATGCGGACGGACACGCTCGGCGTCACGGACTTTGCCGTAAACAGTGACGGCGCAAAACGCACAGAGCAGACCCAGACCGACAAGGCGGGTGGGAAGGCGATTCGATACAGGCATAGTTTTTCCTCCTGAAACATCGTTACCCTCCCAAAATCAAAAAAAGAAAACGCTGAAATCCAAAGTGGAAACAGCAAGCGCACTTTCTCAGACGTGGCACAGTCCGCCGCGTTTCACCGGAATCATCACTTCTTGAGAGTGAAAGATATCACAATGACGCCTCATGCTCTGCATCTGAACGCAATACTCTCGCTGTATCGTCTCGAAAAAGCCCCTTACTCAACGCTGAGTCTGCGCGACATCGAATATCTGCATTGGGTCGTCAGCCATGTGGTATCGGGAAATATGGTGACTTACTCACGGGGAATACAGCACGTCATTGAAGCGGGCGGTTCGGACAAGCAACAATTCATTTCGCTGCTAGAGGCGTTCGCGCTGTGAGAGACGGCGGAAT
>CAZPZP010000738.1:0-2538 GCA_964591025.1 uncultured Chthonomonadaceae bacterium | reverse complement strand
GCTGTTTTTGAGTCGGGTACGTTCTTGTACCCGACTTACGCAAGAGGTCTATTGATTTGCGGATAGAGTGCGACATACTCCACCGGCGCGGAATTGACAGCCTTATGATACTCTGCCATCTTCCGACTGTCAAAATGCTCGTCCTGCTGCTGTTCCAACGCTTGCACGGTGGCTCCCCAACTGTATGGATAAAACGGGCTGGGATAGTTATAGACGTGCCGACGCCCGCTAAGGTGCGGAACCAGAACGCCGTTTGCACTGACAGAACTCTGCGGGGGAATTTGCCGCAACATTGCCTCGACTTCCGGCAGGGCGACGCGAGGAAGCCCAAAACCGACGACTCAAGATGGCTTGATCAAGGGACTCTGCCTAATCGAGCGGTATTCGCTGGCAGTTCGTCATTGATCTCGGTTCCTACATCGAGAATCCACGCCTATATCCAAAACCAAAAAGCGCATCACCGTGACGGAACCATCCATACCTATTGGGAAGAGACCGGCGAAGAGGAGCAGGGCGTTTTCAATGCCCTGCAATAAATTGCAAGCGCATCTAAATTCCATTCAACGATTGCCAACAAATCTCAACAATTCTATTGACGACCCTTCCCTTCTCAAAAAAGCCCTTCAAAAGGAGTCCGGCATCATCCTGACCGAAGGGAAATGTTCCAGTCAACCGTTTCTTGATGAGATGCAAAGGTCAAAAAATTTAGATGCGCTTGCCCCGCCGTAATTGAGGAAGTGCCTGCTTGCCGTTGGAACTGTGATCTTGGCATCACCGTAAAAGACAAAGAGGCTTTTCCTCACAAAGAAAGTGAGGGAAAGCCTCCAATAGAACAGAAAGAATTGTCAGTTCGCGTTGAATGAGCGATAGGCGGAATAGGCTTCATGATAGGAGCTGCATTGCCGCAGACATTCCAGTTTGTTGTTCCAAACACGGCGGCACACAAAATACTCGCTTCCGTGCATGACAACACAGAAGTCTTTGGAGACCAAAACCCACATGATGATCGCAGTCCTCTTCTTCATTTAATCGGGCAAGCATACTATCTCTCGTCCCGGCTGAGGTTTTATCTGAAGTGACGGTGTCCTCAGTCTCTACTTCTATTGCACATTATATACCAAGTCAACGCTTGAAGATACGTGATTTTGCACACTCTTGCAATGGCATATGCCACACAAACAAAAACCCGTGCAAGAAAATCTCCTGCACAGGTAAAAAATACGATGCCGCCACTCGGACTTGAACCAAGGACAAGAGGATTTTCAGTCCTCTGCTCTACCAACTGAGCTATAGCGGCGTGAACAAAAATAGGATACCATAGCACTTTCCTGTTGTCAAGAATTTTGTGAGTGAAACTTATGAAATTTCATGTAGGGTAGAATAAGAATATGAACCTTTTAGATTTTCCCGCCCAGATCGACGACCCGATCAATGCAGCCATTCTTGCCGTTTCCGAAGACCAACTTCAAGGGTTTCACAGTGACCCCTTCAGCGCGATTGCCCAACAAACGGAACTATCCGTCGAAACCGTCATCGAGCGTATCCGAACCATGCTCGAAGCCGGAACCATTCGGCGCGTGCGTCAAACCCTGATGGCGACGAACTTGGCACAGGGCGCACTCGCCGCATGGCAGGTTCCCACCGACAAATTAGATGCCGCCTTCGATACCATGTACCAAAACGATCCCTTCAGCGGTCATGTCGTGCTGCGTTCGACGGACGGTGCGACTCCGGGAGCCGCTTATAAGTTATGGACGACGCTCAAAGTTCCGGGAGGCTACAGCATCGAGAAGCACGCCGAATTTTTGCGCCAAAAGGTGGGAGCGGAGTCGTTCCGCCTGATGCCTGCAAAATGCCTGTTTGTGCTGGGCGTTGGGCATATGCGCCGCCGCGAAATTCCGATTGGAAGCAAATCCGATGCACCGGCGAACGTCCACTATACCGAAGAGATTACGCAATTGAATGCGTTGGAGTGGCAAGTCTTGGTCGCGCTGAAACGGGAATTCGAGCCGCAGGAGTTGGTGCGTGAGGTGTGGACGGCACGCGCTGAGGAGGCGGGTGTCTCGCTGGAGACATTTTATGAGGTCGCCAACAGCCTCAGCGAGCGCAATGTCATCGGGCGATTTTCGACGTTTTTAGAACACGTCAAGCCGACTGCGGGCGACTTGCGCGTCACTCGCTATAATGCGCTATTCCATTGGGCGGTTCCAAAAGGGCGCGAACTCGAAGCAGGACAGCAGGTCGGGCGATTTCATTGCATGACGCACGCCTATTGGCGCGAGGGCGGGGCAGAGTTTGCCAATGTCAATATCATGGGAGTCGCGCACGGAATGGAAAAGCCGCTTGTCATGGCACACAAAGCCGCTATTGACGCACATTTCGCCGAAATCGGCATTCCCGTAAGTTATACCAATGTATTTTGGGGCGGGCGCAGTGAGATCAAGCCGTCGGAAATTTCGCCGATTGCTTATAAGGAATTTTGCCTCGCCAACGGCATCGATCCTGAAACCATGAAATAGTCCGGCGAAATGAAATCCC
>CAZPZP010000737.1:0-2542 GCA_964591025.1 uncultured Chthonomonadaceae bacterium | reverse complement strand
TTAGGCAACATTGATATTCATACGGAATTAGAGGGAGTAGACAATTTCGAGGGGTTATGGGAACGCGCAACAGTTATCTCAATTTTTGACTACGACGTTCGGGTTGCGTCGCTTGAGGACTTAATTGCTATGAAACGCGCCGCCAACCGCCCGAAAGATCAAACTCATGTTCTCGAACTCTTGGAAATCCAGAAACTTATCCGTGAGGAGGGAGGCAAGTAGAATTTTACCTTACCCTCTATCCCTCTCCTAACCAGTCGTTCCTCCTTATGATAGGGAAAACTCAAAGCGAGCGGTTCTACAGACTTGGGGATTAGAAGGGCTTACGCCGCCTTGAGATAAACAGCTTCAGTGTTGGGCATTGAGACGCATAGGCTACTATGATGAGGCGAGGATGACAACTCTTGATAAGAGCATATTGAAAAAGTCTTTGGTTGTTTTATTTCTGAACTCATAGAAACGACTTCTCACTCGTCAGACCTGAGTTTCTTCGCGCTAAATTCGCGTGAATAGCCATCCAGCACTGGTTAAGAGTTTAGTAAGCAAAGACTTTTTCAATATGCTCTGAGTCTTCCAGTTCATAACCGGGATAGACGCCGCGCTGACTCAGGAATTCGATACCTGCCCAGCGATCTGATAGCCCCAATATCTCGGCGGCTTCCGCACTGCCAATTTTTCCGATGCGAAACGTCTCTACGACGAAAGCCTCCAAAGCATAACGCTCTAAATCGGGAATCTCCTGTCGCATTCGTGTTTCTATCGGTTCGGAAAGAGGGAGGGTCAGAGTCATCGTCTCTGTTTTCCTTAATTTCTGTGTTCTCCGGCGTTGTGCCTCTGCAATAGGATACGCAGAGGCACAACGAAACGGCGCAGAAGAGTGTGTCAGACTTTTTCGGGAACAACAAAGCCTTTGCGATACTCACGGGTCAGGTGAACATTGGCGTCTTTCGCACCGTCGCCGACGAAGCGTTCGCGCTTGGAATCGATTTTGAGCGTCGGACCGACTTGATAGGTCGCCGTGCCGAGATCAATGCCGTTGTCTGTGAGATGGCTTTTGTATCGCTCGAATGTCTCGCCCACCAGCGGGTTTTTGCCCATGTCCGGCATTGCGGTGAACGGTTCCGATTTGCCGAGTTTGTACGAGATGTTTCCCAGATGACACAATGCCGAGGACAGATGACCCTCTTCGATGTCGGCGCGAAGGTCGGAGCGAGTGCGGCTTTTGACCGCCTCGACGAAGTTGCCAAAATGGTCGCCGCCGCCCGTAAACTTCTGAATCTCCTTGTCGTCGTTGTCGTAAGCAGTGGCGGTGTCATATCCTGTGAACACGACATAACCCTCTGAACCATACACGATATTGCCGACGCCCGCCCCCTTGAGTTTGTCGGTTTTCAGCCCGCGCACCTCGAAAATCAGCTGGCAGTCCCCGTAATCCATGAAGCAGAGTTCGGTATTCGGTGTTTCGCCGTCGTCGGTGTAGGCGAAGCGTCCGCCGAGTCCCATGACGGTTTTCGGGAGAGCGTTCTTGTTCAACGCCCACCGCGCTACGTCCATCTGATGGATGCCCTGATTGCCCAAATCGCCGTTGCCGTAATCCCACTGCCAGTGCCAATCATAATGGAAGCGTTTCCGCATGACGGGCTTTTCGGGTGCGGGACCCAGCCACAGATCATAGTCAATCCCTGCCGGAACGGGAGTTGGGGCGTCCACTTTGCCAATCGTATTGCGTGTCTTGTAGCACAGGGCGCGAGACGTGTGGACTTTGCCGATTTTGCCGGAGTGAATGAAATTGATGGCGTCAATGGAGCCTTTTTGAGAGCGGCACTGCGTTCCTGTTTGACAGATACGCCCCAATTTGCGAGCCACCTGTACGATGCGCCGCCCCTCCGAAACATTGTGGCTGACCGGCTTTTCGACATACACATCTTTGCCCGCCTGCATTGCCCAAATCGCGCCGAGTGCGTGCCAATGGTTGGGAGTGGCAATCGAGACAGCATCTAGCTCTTTGTCTTCAAGCAGTTTGCGAATATCCTGCACCAATCGCGGAGCCGGTTTGCCTTTTTTGACAATGGCTTCGATGGCTTTGCGGGCGGCGGCTTCGTCCGCGTCGCAGATGGCGGTAATCACCACATCGGAGCGATTGATATAGCCATTGATGTGATCCATACCGCGACTGTTGACACCAATCACAGCGAGATGGATCGTATCGTTTGCCATAGCGCGGCGGCGCGGTATTGCCTGTGCCGATTGCGCCAAGCCCGCACCCGCAAGTGCGGTGAGTGACAGTGCCGAGTGTTCCAGAAAGCGGCGTCGCGTCCATTGAGACATAGCAATTTCTCCCTATCAAAAAGTCAACAAACAGAGTGATGCGAGAGTGTTCGGCGCGAGGTCTGCAATCTCCTTCCCGATTTTGACCGCTGATTTGATGTGCCTGCCTTTGATTCGGTGTATTCCGGTGTATAGGGTAAAGAATAGACTTCTTGCCTAAGTCGGGTAGAGATCACGTACCCGCCTGAAAAACAGACGTCCTGCGGACGAAATT
>CAZPZP010000736.1:0-2544 GCA_964591025.1 uncultured Chthonomonadaceae bacterium | reverse complement strand
TTCGGACGCGCAATGTACGAGATTTATCTGATTTGTCTATTAGTATCTCACGTTACGCATCGGAGGTTGAAAACTGGAAAAAACAAGCGTCTTTCAGACGCACACTGCCTCGTATTGACGCCCCTCTCCTCTCAGGAGAGGAGTTGGGGGTGAGGTAAGACGCTTGTACTTTCTTGCCGGGGACGTTCTTGTACCCGCTGTGGAAACTCTTCCGCCCACTGACTTACGCAAGAGGTCTGATAACCAACGCCTCAATCACCTACCGACCCACTTACCATGCCCGTTCGGGAACAGATGTACGCGCAGTGACCACAATGAGATTGTCGCCTTCGACTTCGGCGCGATACGCCTCCCATGCCTCTGCCACGTTGCCCTCGATCACGTCGCCAGTATGGGTATAGACCCGATAGCGCAAACGAAGCGGCGCGTCGGGCGTGATCTCAATGGCGTCTTGGCGGAAAAAGCCGAAATTGGGCGAAATAGGACCATAGTCGCGGGTAAACCACGGCGTCGGAAAATCGGGATTGTGCGGATGGTCGAAGAGGGCAATCCCGCATTTCAGGCGTCCTAATGTGCCGGAACAGTCGATCCATGGCGAGGTTTGTTTGTAGGTTTCGCGCTCATTTTTTTGTCCGCTGGCGTTGGTGATGGTTCCGCCGGATCGCGCCGTCAACCCTTCAGCAACGCGCAAATGAGGAATGCCCGCCTGATTGGTTGGTGAGAGAACAACGGGTTCGCTTGTCGGAGCATTCAGGACAATCTCGAAATCGAAGTGCCGCGCTTCCGGCGAACTCTCATAGAACGTAAACGTCCGCGTATCATGAAGCACAATCTTGCCGCTTGCCGCCGTCCATGCACACGTTTGAGTAAATCCGCCCGATATTTCGCTTTCGACAAACGGGGCAAATTTCTGATGCACGATACGCCCGCTGTTGTGTCGTTCCAGCCAAAAATCGGTGTCATCTACGCGCCCATGACCAACCCAAAACCCATGATGATGGCGATGATCCAGCGGCGAATCAGCGAGAAGTGACAGCCCGTTGGCGGCACGCACTGGAGAGAGATAGGGTTTCCATATAGACAGACTGTAGTTATAACGGGCGTATTCCTGCCCTGCAATACGGATAATGAGATGTCCCGTTTCTTGAAGAATATCCACCATGTCTGCATTTCCTCTTTTCTTAACTCGTCGCTCTCATAATACCCTACGTTTTGGGTCGGTGGGTCTTTAGTAGGTAACAGGTCAGGGCAAGCGCATCTAAATTTTTTGACCTTTGCATCTCATCAAGAAACGGTTGACTGGAACATTTCCCTTCGGTCAGGATGATGCCGGACTCCTTTTGAAGGGCTTTTGTGTTTGCAGAACAGTCCGTCAGTATCACGCCCGCGTACTTTCTATCAAATACCAGATGATAAGCAGACCGAGTACGACAATGATCGCCGCAAAGCCGAGGACGAGACTTTCCGAAGCCAAATAGCGTCCTTCGCGGATTTGTTTCTGCACGACAACATACCGCCGTGCAGAGAAAACGACTGTCAGCAGACCGATAATTGTGAACAACAAACCAATGTTGGAGGCATGGACAATTCCACGGGAGGGAGGCGTTAGGGCGGTGGAGGGGAACAGATAACGCAGTTTGGCGATGACCACGCCAAAACCCATCGTTGCAATGCCTGTTCGCAGCCATGCCAAATACGTTCGCTCATTAGCAAGATGATCACGAACACGCTCATTGTCATTTGACTGTTCCATTCTTCTCTCCTTTTCCGGCGTGCAGTGGAATCAATGTACTCGAAACGATGCGCGGAAGCATTCTTTTTGTACCTTCGGTAACAGTTCAGGGTTGTGGGAGTAAAGTTTCAGGCAGGCGTGGCAACGGGTTGCGGCTGTGCTTCAACTCCGCGATTTGCTGGAGCAGCAGGGCATTCCTCTCTGCCTATTGCGCGAGGATGTCCTGCTGTTGACGGACAAGAGCGACCAATTCCTCAAGGGATTTGTGGGAGAAAGTGTCCATGGCATTCAGTAGACGTCAGCCTCACAGCAAAGATTCCCACAAGAGTGAACTGTTACGAAACGCTCCCTGCCCCGATGGTTTTCCGCACGAAGCCCAACTATTTGTCTTCGGAGAGGATTTCGCCGATCATGCCTACCGCGCCGTCCAATCCGTGATCGAGATAGCGCAGGACGCCTTTTCGGTCTATCACGGCGACTTCGGGAATCCCAGAGATTTTATAGCGCAGCATCGTAGAGCCGAACGTCTCCTTTTTGGGATCGGAAATATCCATTGCAATCGGATATGTCAAGCCTTTTGCCTTGACGAAATCCTTGAGTTTCTGTAGGTCGGAATCGCCTGAAAGTCCGATGACGACAACGCCCTTGCCGGAATACTCTTCATGGACACGCTGCACCGCTGGAAGCACAGCGACACAGGGACCACACCACATCGCCCAAAAGTCAATCAGCACAATTTTGCCTTTGAGCGTGTCGGGCATTTTATCGGTTGTGTTGAGCCACGATTCGACTGCCCATTCGGGAGCATTCTT
>CAZPZP010000735.1:0-2548 GCA_964591025.1 uncultured Chthonomonadaceae bacterium | reverse complement strand
TGTACCCGGTCAAGAGCAGACGATCTTCAAGTGAAAAGAGTTTTTCAAGCGGGTACGTGATCTCTACCCGGTTTGTTTTTGTGAGAGTTTCAAGGCAGGACTTATACCTGCCTCTGCCGAACTAACCTCTACCCCAGACTTGAAGGAGTGGTTATGATGGACGAGAAAAAAATTGGTGTCGCCCTGCTGTCGTTTGCCCATGTTCATGCACGCGGCTACGCCGATCAAATACGAGAGCATCCCGATTGTCTCACGGTTGCGATATGGGACGAGGACGCAGAGCGCGGACAAACCGAAGCGGAAAAGCGCGGCGTTCCATTTTATGAGCATCTCCATGACATCTTGGCGTTGTCGGAAGTGGAAGCGGTTGTAATCAATGCGCCTACTGTCCGGCACAAAGAGATTATCATCGCGGCGGCAGAGGTGGGCAAACATATCTTCACCGAGAAATCGCTGACGATTACGCTTTCCGACGCAACCGAAGTCATGGCGGCAGTGCAGACTGCCGGAGTCAAATTCATGATCTCGCTGCCGTCACGCACCCGCCCTGAGATCCTTTTTGCCAAGAAAATGATTGACGACGGAATGCTCGGCGAAATCACACTGGTTCGCGCTCGTATCGCGCACATGGCGGCACTGGATCGCTGGTTTTCGGGCGGCTCGGAATGGTTCGGCGACGAGGAACAGGCAGGAGGCGGGGCGTTTTTCGATCTCGGCTGTCATCGCGTGGATATTCTGCGCTGGTTCTTGGGAGAGCCGGTTTCGGTTGTCGCGCAGATGCAAAACTTCTCCAACGCCTACGAGATTGATGACAATATGGTCGCGACGGTCAGTTTTGCTAACCGCGCCATCGGTATTTTGGATGTCTCTTGGGTGCATCGCTACGGACCGAATCCGCTCGAAATCTACGGCACAGACGGCTATCTCGGCATTGACGCCGCCCCAAACGGTCCGCGAGTCCAGATCATCAGCAGTCGCATAACGATGGGCGATTTACAGGGCTATGTTGTGCCGTCGTCACTGCCCGCCGCACTCCCTTCGCCGCTTCACCAGTGGGTCGATTCCATCCAAAATGGCACGCCGTCAACCATTTCCATTGACGACGGCTGGAACTTGGTGCAACTCCTCGAAGGCTGCTATACCGCAGGGCGGCAGGGGCATGAAGTGACATTCTGACCCAAAACGATACGAAGCAAACACGATAGGAATTGAACGTGTCGTATCGTGTTTGAGACCCAATGATCCGTCAGAAGTTGTGCGGCGGAACACAACTTCTGGCAATTATGATAGAACTCCGATCAAAACATCTGCATTGTGAGTGTGAAGCACCGCACGCGCACGCAGTCGGCTATCGGCAGAGTTCGTGCCACAGACCGCGATAACATTGCAGAAACGCTATGCCGCTATCCACCGCAATAGGTTTGCCGACTTCGCAGAGCATAAAGCGATCATAGCCTGATTCGGTGAGAAGATGAAACAGTTCGCGATAAGGATAAGCGTCGTTCCAGAGATCGTTGATATGGCAGGATTTGATGTCTTTTTTGAGCAAATCGAAGTAGGTTTTGACGGAGCCATCCAAAATATCCTGCTTGTTGGAGTTCCAACACGCGCCGACGCTTGAATGTCCGCAAACGTCGAAAATCGTGCGAATGTGCGGCGGATGACTGGTTCCGCTGCCATGGACTTCAACCCAAATCTCCACGCCGTGTGCGTCTGCCGTTTTGCCACACTCCTGCAGTGCCTTGCCGATCTGCTCCAATGTCGGCAGGGGATTTTCGGGCTTCGGCAGTCCGTTCGGGCGCACTTTGACGCCCTTCGCGCCGACATCGTGCGCCAACTCACACCACTGTTTGCACTCCTCGACATTTTTGCGGACAACGGCGGTATCTTCCGCGTGAAACTCGCACGTCGTTCCCAAGCCCCAGAGCGTCACGCCCGAATCAGCAAATTTTTGCTTGACTTCTTTGCGTTTGGCTTTGTCCAAAGCGATTTCGACGCCGTGCTTGTGCGTGGTTCGCAGTTCGACACCCTCAAGCCCGCTCGCCTTGCAGTGGTTAATAAGTGTCTCCAAGTCCCAATCTTTGGCGACGTTATACGTGACGGTTCCGAGACGAAATTTGGGCATCGGTGCGGCATTTGCGGCAACGGAGAATTCTGGCAAAGTCATCATGCCTCCAAGGATCAGCAGTTCGCGGCGTGAAATAGAGAGTGGATTCGTTTTCATGCAAAGTCCCTTCGCGAACCCAATGCCCTATTCCTGCCCTAATTGCATTAGAGGGTGCGAATCAAATTTAGGGCATCGTCAGTAGACCTCTTGCAAGAGGTCTAATAGCCTTTGTCTCGAAAACTCTTGTACCGCATCCGTGCGGCATTGCGGGCAAAATAGTTAGGGACTCTCACGAAAATAATTGTTCCATCATGTCTGAGCGAAGGAGTTCGCTGCCACAAGGATATGCAGCCTACCTTTGCTGACTGGAAGAGTTATTTTCTTGCGAGTCCCTAACCTTTAGGCTAACGGACTACTAATAGATTATGAAAGCGTATGACC
>CAZPZP010000734.1:0-2553 GCA_964591025.1 uncultured Chthonomonadaceae bacterium | reverse complement strand
GGGTACGTTCTTGTACCCGGTTCATACGCTCCCAAACCTTCTCGCTCTTCCCTCATTCCTGCCCTATCCCAACGCTTCCTGATACGCGGCGGCACGTTCCCAAGCCGACATCGCCTCATCGAGGGCAGAGTGAACGCCGCCGTGTTCCTGCGAGAGTGCGACGACGTTATCGGTGGCGGCGGGGGCGGAAAGTTTGGCTTCGATAGTCTTCACGCGGGCTTCGAGGTCGGCGATTTTCTGCTCGGCGGCGATTGTTGCGGCTTTGGCGCGTTGTCGCTCTTTGGAAAGTTGATAGGCGTTCATACCGGCGGGAACCGAAGGCATATCGGGACGCTGCGCCAACAAGTCGGACAGGTTATTTTTGCCGCCGACGGACTGCGACGCGGGAGCATTTCCGTTCGAGGCGGGCTTATTTTGACCTTGACCGGGCAGTTTGCCGAGCGATTTGGCTTCGCGATACTGCGTATAGGGCAAATCATAGAGTGCCGCATGACCGTCGGCGACTTCGAGCGTGCGATCCGTGACTTGGTCGAGCAGATAGCGGTCATGCGAGATGAGAATCAGGGTTCCGTCGAATTGATTGAGCATATTGCCGAGTGCTTCGCGGCTTTCGAGGTCGAGATGGTTTGTCGGTTCGTCGAGGATCAGCAGGTTCGGGCGAAGCAGTGTGAGTTGCGCGAGGACGAGTTTGTTTTTCTCGCCACCGGAGAGCATTCGGACTTGCTTGAAGGCGTCGTCGCCGGTGAAAAGGAACTTGCCGAGATGCGTGCGAGCGTCTACGGGATCGACTTCGCGCACGTCCATGATATTATCGAGAACCGTCGCGTCAAGGTCAAGATCGGAAGTGTCCTGCGCGAAGTATCCGACTGTCACGCTCGCCCCCAAACGCGCCATACCGGAAGTCGGCGGCTCTCTGTCGAGAAGCAATTTGATGAGTGTGGACTTGCCCGCGCCGTTGGGACCGACAACACCGACCCGTTCGTTGCGCCGTATCATGCCGCTGAACCCCGAAAACAGAACGCGGGAGCCATATTGCTTCCCAAGATTGTCGAAAATCACGACTTCGTTGCCACTGACCTGTGTCGGCTTGATCCCAAACTTGACGCTCTTGCCCTTCGCGTCGGGGCGTTCGGTTGCTGTGGCAGTGGGGTTCTGCGTCAAGCCGTGCGCCTTGATTCGCTCTGCCCAGCGCATCCGCATCACGGCTTGATTCTTCTTCGACGGCGTATTTTTCCACTTCTCGAAGAACGCGGTGAGGCGGGCGATCTCGCTTTGTTCACGGTTGAAGAGTTCTTCTTGGCGGCGGCGGTTCTCCTGCTTCTGCTTGTAGAACCCGCTGAAGTTTCCATTGTAAACCGTCAGTTTGCCCTGATCCATATCGGCAACCGACGTGACGACTCTGTCCAGAAAATAGCGGTCATGCGAGACAAGGACAATCGCACCGCCAAAGTCGCGCAGGAAACTTTCGAGCCATTCGGTGGCTTCGATGTCGAGGTGGTTGGTGGGTTCATCGAGAAACAGAATGTCGGGACCCGACAGCAGAAGTCTTGCCATTGCGAGGCGGGTTTTCTCGCCGCCGGAGAGTTTGCCGCAGAGTTTGTGAATATCGTTGCCGGTAAATCCGAGCCGTTTCAGGACGCCCGGAATGTCGCGCAGATTGTCATAGCCGCCCATCGCCTCGAATCGGTCACGCATTCTGCCATATTCCTGCATGATGGAGTCGAGGGCTTCGCCGGTGGCACTTCCCATTTCGACTTCAATCTCTCGCAGACGGCTCTCTTCTTCCATGACGTGCGCGAACGCGGCTTCTGCCTCTTGGAGAACGGTCTTGTCGGGATGAACGCCGTCCTCCTGCTTGAGATAGCCGGCGCGAATGCCCGTCCAGAAGTTGACACTGCCGCCTTGGGCTTCGCTTTGCCCGGTGAGGATACGCAGGAGGGTGGTTTTGCCGGAGCCGTTGCGCCCGACAAGCCCTAATTTCTGCCCCCACTCCAAGCGGAAGGTGATATTCTCGAAAATGGGTTCGCCATTGAATTCTTTTTTGACGTTGTTGACGGTCAGCAGACTCACAGTGTTCTCTCCTCTTGTTCTCTTTTCTATTGTATCGTGTATTGGGCGGGTTTGGCAAATTGTGGGGGAAGATAGAGGACAGGGAGGGGTGTTCTTGGAACTTGGGGGCATCTTCCACTGGGTTGGTGGAGTATTCCACGAGTGTGGCGGACGGTTCCACTGCGTTGGTGGAAGATGCGGCGGCTTTGGTGGAGTGTTCTGCGCGGCTGGCGGAGGGTTCCACGAAGTTGGTGGAACGCTCTCTTGGTTTGGTGGAAGATGCGGCGGCTTTGGTGGAATTGGCGAAACGGCTGTCATCGGCAGGGCGCGACCCGGTGGGTGGGTCGCGGGCTGTCTGGGAGAAGGGCATAGAAGAAAAATAGTTGCTTGAGAGGTTGACTTTATAGGCGAATACTTCTATAATACAATTCAACACATACTCTTTGTGCCGAAGCGTACTTCCTCATTGTACGTTTCTCATTGCTCTTCCGCTTTCAAGCCTGT
>CAZPZP010000733.1:0-2558 GCA_964591025.1 uncultured Chthonomonadaceae bacterium | reverse complement strand
CTAAGCAATTTGTGAGCAGAAATATTGACCAAAGGTTACTGTGCGGTTGAGCCTGAAATATCTACAACAAAAGTGATGTCATACCGGAAAATCAATTTTCCGCCTTGTGCTAAAAATCTCTCTATCCATTCGTCAAGTGACATGATGGTCAAATGAAGGGGCTTGCCAGCAATAAGCCTCCATAAACGGTTATGGTCTCGCTCTGTCGCAATAGTGAAACAAAGATATTTGCGACAGACACGAAATGCCTCTTTGATGGCTATATCTACATCATCAGGACGCAAATGCTCATAACAGTCCGTTGACATTACAACGTCGAAGCATTTATCCTCAAAGGGAATAGAAGTTGCCGAACCACAATGAACTTCACGCCCTAACTGAGTTGCCTTTTGGGCGGCAATTTCTGAGACATCAATTCCTTTAGCCTCTTTGCCGTGTTCAGCAAAATAATTCACTGACCAACCCATAGCACAGCCAATATCAAGAACACTCTCAAACTCATAAGTTCTTACGAGGTAGTCGCATACCCTTTTCGCGTGACTGTAGTTGGGGTCTTTATGATACCCAAAACGATACAGGCGGTTGTACATACTTTGATAAAATGATAAATCTGGGGCGGGGGAGGTCATCTGTCTGCTGTTTGTATGTTCATTGGTCATAGTGCTTCTCCTACAATTCTCAATCTAACCCTTAAATTGTACCCATTAAGCAGCATTGTTCTGCATTTTGCATAGAGAAAATCTGGCAGTATCGCGGGGAGATTGTCTCTTTGCTTATGTTGAAGTGAGAACAGGACAGGATGATCAAGTTGACCCGCGCCTCCTGCAAAGTCGCCACAAAATGATCGGCGTCCCAATCTGCGCCGACATCGGGAATATCAGGACTGGTATGAAAATCGAGATGCACCTGCCGCATCGGGAATTCTGGAAAATGCACGTATCGCCTCCGCATCGAGTAATTTGTCTGCCGTTGTTTCGGCACACGGATAGGTTCGCCCTTTCCCTTTCATATTCCTGTTCGATTTCCGGCGGTGTCCTGCGTATGTGAAGATTTTTCCGGTTCGATTGACACCGCCGCTCTTTGCGATTATACTTGCGCTGGTCACCTATGAGCGAAATGACTGTACACATTGAATCTATTCGAATGCAAACGCAACCTTCTCGATAACATGAATGGGATAAGATGAAGATATTGCACGTCGCCAGTTCACTGTTTGACAAGGGCGGAATTGAAAAGTCTGTGATCTCCCTTTCTATAGGGCTTCGAGAACGGGGGCATGATGTCTCGATTGCAGCCCCTCAAGGGAGTTGGATACAGGAGCAAGCGCAGACAGAAAACATTGATATCCTACCGATAGCAGTTCGCAGACAATACGACTTTTCAAGGGCTGTCCCGTTTTCTCGACTTTTCTCTCAACACCGCTACGATATTGTCAACACGCATTTTTCGCCGGATTATATTGTTCCCGCTTTAGCCGCACGACTCTCAGGGCAGCCGCATTGGGTGATGACCCGCTATCATGTCAAGCCGTGGCGTGGAACAAAACGCTGGCTTTACGAAAAAGGATTAGGCTACAGCAAAATTATCGCGGTTTCTCACGCCGTTCGGAATGCGTTGTTAGAGGGAGGGATGGCAGGAGAATTTGTAGACGTTGTTTATGGTGGAGTGCCGTCACAACTCCAACCGAAGATTGCATTGCGGACAGAGTTAGGGCTTTCCTCTGCGTGTATTCTCGTTGGAATCGTCTCACGCATCGCCCCGGAGAAGGGACACCGTTTGCTTTTGGAGGCAATGCGCCACGTCGATCAAAATATCGTTTGCTTGATAGTCGGTGAGGGAGCCGACCTGCTGAAAATGCAGCAGTTCGTTCGGGAGAACGGAATTGAAGAGCGAGTCCGCTTCTTAGGGTGGCGAACAGACAGCGGAGCGGTGATTGCAGGGCTGGATATTGTCGTACAGCCCTCTCTGTGGGAAGAGGCGTGCAGCCTGTCCATTATGGAGGCGATGGCACTGGGCAAACCGTTGATTGTGACAAAGTCCGGTGGCAATCAGGAACTTGTCGAGCATGAACACAGCGGGCTTGTTGTCTCAAAAACGAATATAGGTGAGTTGGTCGAATCGATCAACCTGCTGGCACGCGACAGCGATCTGCGTTGCTGCTACGGAGATGCTGCCCGCCTTCGACAGCAGCAATTTTTTACTCTTGAAGCCATGTCAGAAGACACAGAACGGATCTATCAGCAATTACTCGCGCAGTGAGCAAAGTTTTTCAGTCCAAAATGAGACAGAGCGGCGAGGCTGCATTTGGGTATCATGTCCGCAGGACACTGCGCCGAAGGCTCCGAGCGATGGGGGTTTAGCCCATTAGACCTCTTGCAAGAGTCGGGTAGAAGAACGTACCCGACTCAAAAACAGCCGTCCTACGGACGAAATTCCCCTGCTTTTTGAGTGCGAAGCACGGCACGGCGGAACGAGACCTGCACGAGAAATAAATTGTTGCTGGACTCTTGCAAGAGGTCTAATGGAGACTATTTTGGATTCGCCCTCAACACAAATAA
>CAZPZP010000732.1:0-2559 GCA_964591025.1 uncultured Chthonomonadaceae bacterium | reverse complement strand
TGCACGCAGACATTTATTCTGCTGGACTCTTGCAAGAGGTCTATTGAGGATTATGCCCGCTATCTCAACCAACTCGTGCAGGGCAATCCCGCCGCCACCGATGAAACCAAACTCGGCTTGGGCTTGACCGTCAAGAAAAAGCCCCAAAAGCGCGAACCGGAAATCCCCGCCGATGTGCGGCAAGTGAAGGTCTGAAAGTCTTGCCATAAGCAACTGATTTGAGTTATAACGCGGCACGGACGGGTCATGACCAAATCTGAGCAGTTTTTGTGTTATATGGGAACAGTTTGTTTCGCAAGACGCATCAGCATTCACAAGGCATCGTTGAGTTCTTGGTCGGTTGGGAATGCCGCTCGCACTTCGGGGGCAAGCAGGGCAACATTGGTTCCGCTTTGGTATTCCTGATAGTGTCTGCCCCGCACGCCCTGCCCAAGAACAGCGCGGTCATATTCCGGTCTCAACTCATCATTCAATTCGGGATCAAGGTTCTGCATAGATTTCTCTTTCTGGGCGTGTCGCTTCCCTTGCACTGATCAAGCGAGTTTTCTGTCCGCGATTAAGTATAGGCAACCGTCAGGGCAGATCAAGCCCAAGCCTGTCATGCCCGAATTGCCGGAGAAGTTTGCCGCGTATGGCGATTCCAATAGCGTCAACTTTCTGTCGTGGAAGGCAGGAACCAACAAAGGCGGAACCCTCTATGAAATCTGGTACAACGAAGGCGTCGGTGGGGAATGGCGATTGCTGACGACCTCGACGACCTTGCGCTATCAGCACAAAGGCGTGACGCCGGGAACGCAGTATCTCTACAAAGTGCGGGCGAAACGGGCGGACAGGTTCAGCAATTTCAGCGCAACCGCCGTCGTCTATCCTGCCCAAACTGCCGCGCTATCTCTCACACTCCACAAAGCCGCGTGAGAGATAGCCGCAAAAAAGCACAAAGGACGCGAAAAGGAAATCCTCCGTTTTGCGTCTTTTGTGCGTTTTTGTGGCTATGGGTTTAGGAGAGATTGGGCGGTGAGCGGGTTCTCTTGGGTGAGTTTCATTAGAAAGCGTAAGGCGGCGTTGACGGTTGCGGCATCATGGAAGACGGTGGCGACATCCGGTTCCAACTCGATGATTTTGCCGGCAAACTGTTTCCGATCTTGTCCCATTCGCCTCACGCGCAGAGTTTTCAGATCATATTCGGGGAGCATTTCGTCTTCCATCGTGCTATATCATCCCTTCCTCATAGTCACGGCGTTCGCGTCGGGTTGTTTCGCGTGCGCTGATAAGCCGTGTTTTTCCAGAACGCTCCGTGTAAGAAACAATCAATAGCCGGTTGGAATTGGAACGCCCGACGATGAGATAGCGCGGCTCTGCATCGGAATGAGTGGAGTCGAAAAGATCAACGAAAAGCCGGTCATCGAATACAGTCTCAGCTTCCTCAAAAGTGACGCCGTGCTTGATCACATTATGCTGCGCTTTTTCCTCGTCCCACTCGAATTCCATTCCTGCCTTCTCCGCGTTTTCTCTCTGGAGAGTATATCACGCTTTGGGGCGTTTGTGCATGATTTCGCCGCCAATTCTCAAGAACCACGGGGAACACGGAGGACACAGGGAGAGAGAATCGCCGCAAAAAAGCACAAAGGAAATCCTCCGTTTTGCGTCTTTTGTGCGTTTTTGTGGCTATGGGTTTAGGAGAGATTGGGCGGTGAGCGGGTTCTCTTGGGTGAGTTTCATTAGAAAGCGTAAGGCGGCGTTGACGGTTGCGGCATCATGGAAGACGGTGGCGACATCCGGCTCCAATGCAATCAGCGCGGTGTTCTGGCGCAGACGTTCCGCATATTTGCCGCGCACACTGTTCTTCAAGTCCGCTTCGGTATATTCCGGGCGCAGTTCATCATTCAAATCGGCGGCGGGATCAATCTTCATAAAGTTTACGCTCCTGTTTGGTCGCTTGGCGTGCGCTAATGACGCGAATGTGGTCTGAGGTAGGCTCAGTGAATGAGATATACAGCAAACGCTGGCGAAAAGTCATGCCAATAGCGATAAAGCGATCCTCGTCATCGGAATGGTCGGGATCATCGGACGTTCTGGACAGCGTATCGTAAAACACCTGCTCGGCTTCCTTAAAGGTGACGCCGTGCTTGCGAGCATTGTTTCGCGCCTTTTGCTCGTCCCACTCAAATTCCATGCGTTTCCTACTCGCGTCTTATTAAGAAGAGTATACCTTGAGATTTTGTGATTTTTGCGGCACAGAGAAAGAGAACCAGGGCAAACGCATCTAAATCTGTCAACAACTATCAAACGCTTCTCTCCAAGCCAGAAATTGTCGTTTTAGGTTGCCTTTGGTCTCCGGTAGGGAGCAGAAGGATGGTTTTCAGTCATGGTTTTCCTGAAAAAGTTACTTGCCCTGACAACGGGTTGATAACCGCCTATCTCATGACGGAAATTTAACCTTGGTTGAATTAAGATGCGTTTGCCCTGGCGGCGTTGCGAAGAGAAGGATTTGATGATATAATAAGCAATAGGCTTAGGGGGCAATAAGGCATTTTTGGCTCTACAAGCCTCGCAGAGCGA
>CAZPZP010000731.1:0-2566 GCA_964591025.1 uncultured Chthonomonadaceae bacterium | reverse complement strand
GGCGTCTTCGCCCGTCGCCAGCACATACTTTTCGTTGCTCACGCCTTATTTTCCTTGTCATAACGGCGGTTTGCGCGAATAACTTTCAACTCGTTGGTGAATATATCGAGTGCTTCTTCTTCGCTCATTCCACTCTCGGCGAAACCTTGTCGAATTGGAGCGAGAATAGCGTCAAACGATTTGGTGTTAGGAGGCAGTTCGCTCTTTTCCGTAATAAAGGCTTCTAACTCAGCTATCGGCATGATTCGTCCGATATGCCACTGCTCACAAAACGCACAGGGATAAGGTTCGACATCATGGCGGCGACCTTCCCAACGATTGTGAGCATTCGCCGCCCGTTGTGCCGCGTCCTCTTCGTCAAAAGGCTTCTTTCCAGCGCAGGTTTTGTCTTTGCCGCAGATTTGCCCTGCACGAAGATGGAGATTATAGAGTGTTGTATCCATAAATGAAACCGCGTCTGAAGGATGCTTGGCGGAACGCCATTCAGACGGGTATTTTCAATGCCCGTCCTCTTTTACGCTTCATCTTCCTTGTCGTAGCAGGAGTAGAAATAAGGAGTTGCCGCCTCGAACTCTGCCGCGCACGTATCCACCATTTTGTAAATCGGGACAATACCGAGACGCTTTCGCAAGGCACGCAGTTTCATTTCGGGGATGTCGGCAAACTCCGCAATGGTTCTGTCCGCGAACCCCGCCCGCTTCGCCTCTCGCAGCAACCCAACCACCAAACGGTTTTCGCTTTCCCTCGTGTTCTCCGTGTCCTCCGTGGTTCCCTCCGGTGTGGCGGCAAGGCGGGCGATAGCGCGACCATTGACCCGCAAGCGCGTTTCCATGCCGACCAACCTCTGCAAATGCCGCAAAAACCAAGGATCAACATTGCAGAGCGCATTGACTTCCTCAATCAGCATCCCGCGCCGAAACGCCTCTGTGATCGCCCACAACCGCTCATCGTTCGGAACCCGAATCGCCTCTTCCAACTGCATATCGCTCATCTGCGCCGCAGTCTTGTTAGACAGCCCATAAATGCCGACTTCCAGCGAACGAATCGCCTTCATCAACGCCGCCTCGAACGAGCGGTCAATGGACATCACTTCGCCCGTCGCCTTCATTTGCGTCCCGATTCGTCGATCCGCCAGCGCAAACTTATCGAAGGGCCAGCGCGGAATTTTCACGACACAGTAATCCAACGCCGGCTCGAAACACGCCAGCGTTTTTTTCGTCACCGCATTTTGGATTTCGTCTAAGTGCAATCCTACCGCAATCTTCGCCGAAACCCGCGCAATCGGGTAGCCCGTCGCCTTCGATGCTAACGCCGAAGACCGCGACACACGCGGGTTGACTTCGATCACATAATAGGCAAACGACTTCGGATCGAGCGACAACTGCACATTGCAAGCACCTTCGATTTTCAGCGCACGAATGATTTTCAGCGATGCCGTGCGGAGCATCTGGTACTCTTTGTCCGACAGGGTTTGAGACGGTGCGACGACAATGGAATCGCCAGTATGCACGCCCATCGGGTCGAAGTTTTCCATATTGCAGATCGTGATCGCCGTGTCGTTGGCGTCCCGCATCACCTCGTATTCAATCTCTTTCCAGCCATGCAAATACCGCTCCACCATGACCTGATGCCGCATCGAAAGAGCCAAACCTCGCCGCGAAATCTCAAGCAGTTCGTCGGCGTTATAAGCGATACCGCCGCCCGTTCCGCCAAGCGTATAGGCAGGGCGAACGATCAGAGGAAACGCTCCCGACGCAATCGGTTCGTCCAATTGCGACTCGTCGGTGACGATCCACGAGTTGGGAACCGGCTCGCCGATCTCGCGCATCAGATCGCGGAACTCTTCCCGATCTTCCGCCTGACGGATCGCACGCAATGGAGTACCGAGCATCCGCACATTGTATTTTTCGAGCAGACCGGCTTCGGCAATCAGCGTCGCGAGGTTAAGCCCCGTTTGCCCGCCCAATGTGGCAACCAAACCATCAGGGCGTTCGCGGGCAATAATGAGTTCGGCAAACTCGACGGTCAGCGGCTCGATATAGACCCGATCCGCCATTTCGGTATCGGTCATAATCGTCGCCGGATTCGAGTTCATCAGCACCACGGAAACGCCCTCTTCGCGCAGTGACTGGCACGCTTGCGCTCCGGCATAATCGAATTCGGCGGCTTGCCCGATCACAATCGGACCGGAACCGATGACAAGGACTTTTTTGATGGAAGTGTCTTTTGGCATAATGCGCTCATAGGGGCGCGTGCTTGACGCGCCTCCGATTGTCTTTGTCCCCTGTGTCTCTTATCGGGAACGAAATTTCTATTGTGGTCTCTGCCCTATGGGAGACAAACCGAGTCTATTAGACCTCTTGCAAGAGTCCAGCAGAATAAATGTCTGCGTGCAGGTCTCGTTCCGCCGTGCCGTGCTTCGCACTCGATAGGGAGAGGGAATTTCGTTCGTAGGACGGCTGTTTTTGAGTCGGGTACGTGATCTCTACCCGACTTCTGCAAGAAGCCTAGTCTTTAACTTCTGCGGCATTGGCACGCTGCGTATTGCGTCCCTCCGCCCCTTCAT
>CAZPZP010000730.1:0-2571 GCA_964591025.1 uncultured Chthonomonadaceae bacterium | reverse complement strand
AATGGCGTGCCGCCAAGCGTCCTTCGGACGCGCAATGTACGAGATTTATCTGATTGGTCTATTAGAAATATGTTAAGAATGTGTTAAATTTTCTATATGTAGGGTAGATTCGCCAAAAATTACCTATGGGAAGTGTTTTTTGTACAAAAAGGGCTTGCTAAAATTTTCACTTTTCGCTATGATGGAGATGCGGAAACTTTCCGCGCAAAAAATCGGTCTTGAAAAGTGGAGGCAGTTATGATGACCCTGTTTCTTGAACGCTTTCCGATCACAGTGACTTAGGCGCAATTTCGCCTTTGTCCTTCCCAAGCCGCTCACGGCAGACACGCGGCAAAATCACTCCGAGCCGAAAGCCGGAGTTATCATCACCAACGCGGGAGTCCGCACAGGGAACTTCTGCCCGGATTCAGCGCACTTGCCTGAATCGCGTCCCAAAGCGACGCACGCCCGCGTTATGATCGCGGCAAACCCAACGCGCAATTTCGGAGTAGCAATCCGAACCGCATGGAGCCGCCAGAAGGAACCAGCCTTCCAGAATTCTATGAACAAAACACTGCAAAAAGCATTTGTCGCTATGTCCGAAGAGAAGGGTAGCGCGGATATTCCCAAGCTAATCCGCCCCGCGTTGATCGGCTCTCAGCACCGCATTACGGACAATCTTGAACAACTGATCGAAATCCTGCCGCCGCGTCTTCGCGAACAGTTGGAGAAAGAAAACACCCTCGAAGACCTGCTCGAAATCGTGATGGATTTGGGGCGCATTCCCGAAGCCCGCTTTGCCAATCGTGCCAGTGAACTTGGCGAAATCATCACGGATTATGAGCTGGAATATGTCATTTCACGCATCGGCACATTCGGCAAAGATAACCGCGCCGGTATCGAGCGGACACTGCACCGTATCTCTGCCATCCGGAATCGTCAGGGCAAAGTCATTGGCTTGACCTGCCGTGTGGGTCGCGCTGTCTACGGGACAATTGACATCATTCAGGATATTGTCGAGAGCGGCAAGGGAATTCTCATTTTGGGTCGTCCCGGACGCGGCAAAACCACCAAACTGCGCGAAGTCGCCCGTGTTCTCTCTGATGAACTGCTCAAGCGCGTCGTCATTGTGGACACATCGAACGAGATTGCCGGCGACGGGGATATTCCTCACCCTGCCATTGGACGCGCTCGCCGGATGCAGGTCTCCGCGCCTGACCAGCAGCATCACGTCATGATCGAGGCGGTGGAAAACCATATGCCGGAGGTGATCGTCATTGATGAGATCGGAACCGAGCAGGAGGCGTTTGCGGCGCGAACCATTGCGGAGCGCGGCGTTCAACTGATCGGCACGGCGCACGGCAACAGCCTCGAAAATCTCATGATGAACCCGACCTTGTCTGATCTGGTCGGCGGCATTCACGCCGTCACGCTGTCGGATGATGAGGCGAAACGACGCGGAACTCAGAAAACAGTTCTGGAGCGCAAAGCCCCGCCGACGTTCGATGTGATCATCGAGATTATGGAAGTGGACAAACTCGCCGTTCATCTCGATGTCGAAAAAACGGTGGATCGGCTGTTGCGCGGGGCGCCGCCTCGCCCGGAAATCCGTGTTCGTACGGACAGAGGCGAGATCGAGATCGTCCAGAAATCCGACGAGCCGCCCGCCATTCGCGAACTCAACGGACGGGAGCGCGAACGCCCGGACAACGCGACAGGGGTCAGTTCCAATCGCGGCGGCAGACTGACACCGAAGCAAAATGATAGTGATGAGGACGACAAAGACGGCTTCGTTCCCAACACCGCCCCGCAAGCGCAAAACGGCAGCGGTTCCAACGGCAAAAATGGGCGCAGCCCGCTCACTTCCGCCCGAATCTTTCCGTATGGCGTGAGCCGGAGCCGATTGGATCGCGCCATCATGGAGAATGGGCTTGCCGCTTATGTCGCCCGCGATATTAACGATGCCGACGTAGTTCTTGCCTTGAAAACCACTTACAAGCGCGAACCCGGCAAAATGCGTGAAGCGGCACAACGCAAACTGCCCGTGTATGTGGTGCGAAGCAATACCTACGCGCAGATCGCCAACGCCATCCGGGATATTTTCGGATTGTCGGCAATGGTAGAAGAGGAAGACGAGACCGAATCGGCGTTGTTAGAAGCCCAAGAAGCAGTAGACAGAGTGCGCTTGACGAACGAAGCAGTGGAACTCGCGCCTGCAAATTCATATATGCGCCGCTTGCAACATCAGATCATCGAACGCTATCAGTTGACCTCTGAGAGCGTCGGAGTCGATCCGATGCGCCGGGTTCGCATTTTACCGCTGGGCAGTTAAGAACAGAGGGGAGACAAAAACAATAGACCGCTTGCATAAGTCATCTCAAGGGCAGGGCAGATGGTTAAGTGAAGCATACAATGAGATGTACCGATGCTCCAATGTTTAGGACTATCCAGTACTCTTGCAAGAGGTCTACTGTTCACTCACCTCTCGCAGCGGGGGTTTAAAACCTCCACTGCGAGAGGTGAGTGAACAGTTTGCCCGACACCATCGCCTTGATGCCGTCTTTGGCTCTTTTCGCAAGTCAAATGCCAAAG
>CAZPZP010000729.1:0-2572 GCA_964591025.1 uncultured Chthonomonadaceae bacterium | reverse complement strand
TGCGAGGAGAGGGGAGTCAATTCGAGTTGTTGCGTCTGAAAGACGCTTGTTTTTTTCAGACGGGGGTTTTCAACCTCCGCTGCGAGAGGTGAGTAACCAGCAGAATTTGCCCTGAAAATTGCTTTTGCTTCTGCCGAAAACAGAAGCAATCAACGGATTCTGTGAGGACACTATTGCCTTGCAGAAAAATGAGACAAGGAAAACACAACACAATGAAACAGCAGCTTTCTCCCGCAGTGGCGGGTGGAGTGATCGCCGTGATTGCCGTCGTCGCCATCTTTTTTGTGATGCGGGCGTTTGGTGGTCCGGGCAAAACGCCCCCGAAACCCGTAGACTACAGTCAGCGAATGCAGCAGCAATCCGCCACTATGGGACAGAATATGCGGCGCGGCGGTTCCATGGGCGGTGCGCCTCAAATGGGTGCGCCTCAAATGGGTGGCAGCATGGGCGGCGCACCGCGCTAAATAGTGGACAGGGAACAGGGAACAGGACAGAACAACGCAATCTGATCCACGAAAGAACACGAAAAAAACACGAAAACAAATTCACGAACAACTCTCTTGAATTGGTCTTTGTGTCCTTTGCTTCTTTGTTGTGGAATTGTCCTGTTCCCTAATCAAAAGCATGAGTATCGAAGCGGTGTGGCGCACAATTCAGTTGAATATCACAGCGACTCGTCTCGGCGTTGCCGAAGAGGAAGAGCGCAATCATGCCATTTCGACACTCGTTGCAGGTGGCGAACTCAGCCTGCCGATTTTGCGCCGTACCCTGTGTCAATCCCACCTGCGAACTCAATGCGCCGCCGCCGTCGCCCTCCATCTGCTCGCTCAACCGGACGGCATGGAGATGCTGGTCGAGGCATTACAGTGGCGGCTTCAATCCGACCCCTCGCTGAGTTCGGAACTGGAAGCGGCACTGATCACGATTGGCTCGCCCGATGCCGTCAATGCGTTATTACTATTATGGAAGCGTACACCGGAAACTGGAGCGCATCGCCATACCCTTGAGAGCATCTGCCGCGTATGGGCGACTCTGCGCGATCCCAAAGTCATTGACGCCTTGATCGTTCGCGCCCCGCGTCTGCCGGAGTTATTCGAGGAGACCCTCCCCGCATTCGGTGAAATGGCGATTGCTCCCCTTGAACAAATGACGGCGTTGCCCGATGCCTCTTCTCGTTTGCTGGCGGTGCGGGCGTTGCGCCATCTCAATGTGCCGCGTACCATCACGTTGTTGCGCCCGCTCTTGCGCGACCCCGACGCAAACGTTCGTGCCGCTGTTCCCGACGCGCTTGCCATGACCGCCGGACATTTTGCGGCGGGCAAATTGGTATTGGAAGCACTGCGCGACGGCTACAGCACAGGAGCGGGCATTCAGGAGTTAGCATTCGGAGCGACTGCACCCTATGACGATCTGATCGACCTTGTCGCCCGCTGGAAGTCCCCTGCAACCCCTCTGCTGCCTCTTGGAGTTTGCGGCGATACAGTGGATGCCGTCGCTAACGCTCTGCGCCTCTTCACCTTCGCGCCGTATCCGCACCCGCGTATTGCCGGTGTCGTCACAGAACTTTTGGAGCGCAAGCCGGAAGTGCTTGTCGTCCGCGAAGCCCTCGTTCTCTCGGCAAACTTTACGCGATTAGGCACACACGCGCAGTGGTTTAGCACTGTAGTTCAAGAATATTTGACCTATCCCAACGCCGACCTGCGTCAGCACGCCGCCGAAGCGTTGGCGCGGCAAGGCGAACCGCTTGGCTCCCATCTACTTCAATTTCTCTATGAAAATCGTCCAAATGCGGGGATTTTGGGTCAGCTTCAAGCTGTTGTGCGGGGAGAAGCCGATCCCGGACGTGTGGCGGCACAGGCAATGCAGCAGATGTCGCAATGGGTGACGCGCCTCTCCCGCGAAACCGCAGACCGCTTGACACCGACAGGCGGCAAACTGCCCCTCTATTACCGCAGTCCACAAATGATCACCCTGCTCACGCGGCTGCTCGAAAATCTGCTCACGCACGCGATGACCACTCAGCCGCCGGAGATGCTGAGTTCCCTCACCGATGCGATAGCCGCGATGTCTGCCTTAGCGCGTTTGTCTCCTGAAGGCAGGGCGGCGCGTCCGCAGATATTGCGTGCGTTGTTGTCGGTTGACCTACCCGCAGTGCATCCGTCAATTCGGGCGGTGCGTTCGACAGCGGCTTCTGCCTTGCTCGCTCTCTATGGCACGGACAGTTTTCCGTTTTTTATCGAAGCGTTGTACGTGCCGCGTTACGATGTTCAGCCCGCCGCGATTGCCGCCCTTGTGGAACTCGCGGATATTCGCGCCTTGCCCCATCTCCAAACCCTTGCCGCCGCGCCGAATCACCCTTGCGCGGCACTCGCCATCGAAGCCGCTACTGCCATCAAACGCACCCATCCCGAAATGATGACTCTGCTCCGCGCCTCGACAGCGCACGATACTCAGCCCGACATCCTTTTGCGCCCGATCCTAACCCGTCCCGCCGAAACCGCGCCCGAAGAACTCCTGCGCCCCTCCGAGCAATAACAGCGAAGCAGACTTGCCCTCAATTCTGCTCTGCCTG
>CAZPZP010000728.1:0-2584 GCA_964591025.1 uncultured Chthonomonadaceae bacterium | reverse complement strand
GGTTCTCAGCGTTGCGGTCGGTGGCGAGGCGACTGCTATAAAAGTCCTTGTCATAATAGTCGCTGCACCACTGCCACACGTTCCCTGCCATATCCAATACTCCATAAGCACTCTCTCCCGATGGAAAACTACCCACAGACTTCGTGCCGCCCGCATCGCCTACCTTTGCCGTGCTACACCACAACTTGCTGGTGTCGAATTCGTCACCCCATGGGAATTTGCGCTTCTGTTTTTTCGCGTCGTCCCACGATGCCGCTTTCTCCCATTCGGCTTCTGTCGGTAGCCGTCCGCCTGTCCACGCACAGTAGGCAAGTGCATCGTTACAGGAAGCCTGTGTGCCGAGTTGGGGAAGACCAATGAACGGGGAGCGTGCGGTGTCGGGAGCGATTGACGGCAGGGGTCAGTAAGGATGGTCGCGATCTCTATGTTCTCGACTCCGGCACAGGAAATATCGTTGTTCGCCGGATCGGAGCCAACGGCAGCCTGACGGTGACGCAGACAGTCACTGGGCAAGGAATACCGAGTCGCGGAGCGCAGGGGCTGGTTGTCCGCTGAACCTTTCCAGACCATAGAAGAGGGAAATAAGATTGGCACTTTTGTTTCCCTCTTCACAGCCTGAGCGCGTTCTAAGCCCAAACTTATTCTGCGGGCTTAATCAGCGTTTTGATCGCCTCTTCGACTTCCCCTTTTTTCGGCTTTCCTACCCACTGCTTGACAATCTGCCCCTCTTTATCAATGAGGAACAAGGCAGGAATGCCGCGTACCTTGAACTCTTTCCACGCCGGTTCTTTGCCCGTATCCAACGCCATTGGGTAGGAGAATTTGCGCTTCGTGACAAACGGCTTAACCACTTTTGCGCCCTCATCGTCTATCGAGACTCCGAGAATGACCACGTCCTTGTCGGCATATTTTTTGGAGAGTTTTTGCAGTTCGGGCATGGTTTCGACGCACGGCTTGCACCACGTTGCCCAATAATCCATGAGGACGATTTTGTTCTTGTAATCCGCGTTGGTAACGGTTTTGTCGTCCAGCGTTTTGAGCAAAAATTCCGGCGCGGGACGAGGCAGAACCGGCGGCATATAGCCTTCCGGGTCTTTCTTGAAGGTCGCCACTTCACTTGTATTGCAAAAATAATAGGATTTGCCCTTATAGCGCACTCCTGCCGCCGCTTTCTCTTCACCGTGTGCGCTGCTTTGGAAATCACAGATGACGCAGACGGCTTTCTTCGGCAGCTCTTTTTTGGGAATATCCTGCGGCGTATCTTGAGCGCGAACGCCCGAAATTCCGCCGAACAGCAACACCAATCCAAGCAATGCTATTTTTGTGTTCATGGTTTTTGTTTCTTTTCTAAAATGCGAATCCGATGCTGACGCCGGGATGTCTGAGATACACTGCGATCAGCGAGACGTTCCAATTCTGTTCCTTATACGTCAAAATGAGATGACTTCGGCGTCCGTCGTTCATCGGCAATAAGTCCCACTGCTCGCCGAGCGCGATATTGACGCCGAACGGAAAATTGAAGCCTCTGTCCGTCTCCGAATAGTTTATCGAAAAATAGGGCGCGAGACGCAAGCGCGGAATGCCCTGCGCGAACGTGAGAAAGTAGGCGTGCGTCCCCTCTCGTGAGCCGATCCGATCACTCGATGTACCGAGTACGACGAGTGGCAGACGCAGCGAGGCGCGATTGAGTATCCAGTTTGCCGTCGGCACAATCTCATTGACGACGGGATTGTATTCGATGCCTGCCTGAAAGCGCGGCGTCACTCGATAGGCGGCATTGAACCGCCAACGCGGGCGCAATTCGGGCGTGTCGGCATAGCGAAACGTAAACTGCCACTGTCTGCTGATGTCCCCCGAACCGAGGAACTGACCTTCGCCGGGTCAACCGGTTCATGTCGGGACAGAGATGACTGGCAGTTTGGGCGCAGTTTGATTGGACGACGTATCAGCGGGTCTGTCTTGAGCGAATGCCATAGCGGGCAACGCCAGCAAACCGAGTGCCGCAAGTATGCGAATAGACATGGAAAAAAGCCTCCTCTGCTTCTTGAACAAAACGAAATAACAAAATAACGCTTGGGTTCAGGCAGAAACAGGCGGGGCGCGGGGCGTAGCGAGGCGATAAATAACAGAACGCGATGGCGGGGCATGAACGCGATAGAAGAACAAAACCGATTCAGACCGTGGAACGAGACAAGGCGAATTGGTTGGCACAAGGGACGCATCGAACAGAACTGAAAAGGTCTGAATCTGTGACGCAGAAATCCTCTCGCCCGACGCGGTCACGAACTCACAGCAGTCGCGGCAATCGTCCTGCTCGAAGGCTGGAGCCGTGCCGCAACAGTCTAAATCGCTGTCACATTGGACAGTGTCGGGGGCGGTATTGGACGCCGTTTCCTTATCGCAAACCGAGCAAAGGTGTCCGTCCGCGCAGAACCACTGCCCCGTAGACGACGAACCGAACACCAACATCAGGGCGCACAACAGGTACGCCCAACGCAACGACGGTTTTCGATTATTTCCTGCTTTGCTCATCAACGGGATTATACCCAAAATCTCCGGCTTAAACAAGAGCGTCAAAGGCGAT
>CAZPZP010000727.1:0-2588 GCA_964591025.1 uncultured Chthonomonadaceae bacterium | reverse complement strand
GCCGCAATCAAGTGCGAATCCACGAAATCGAAGAGATAGAGCAGATTGACGTGAAACATTGTTAAGCAGTCTGAGAAACGAACGAAACGGGAGAAAAGGCGTCTGCTTTATCCCATGCCTTTTCCAGAGGAACCCGCTTCATGGCTTACAATCAATTCACGATGGCACAGCTGCAAGAAGAATATCACTTGGAATTTACAGAGAAGTCCGCGCTTTTCGCTAATGCACCGCCCGCTGTGATCTCTGATTGGCTGCGCGATACACTGCAAAAGAAAACCATTCTTGCATTGCGAAGCGGTTCGGAGAAAGCCCGCTCGGAATACATCATCGCGCCTATTCTCAGCGAAGTTTATGAGCAGATGCAGGATCAAGTGAATCTTTTTTCCGGTGTAGAATTCAATGTAGATCAAAGCAGGGGACTCGCGGGATATTGCGATTTTCTGTTCAGTCTTTCTCCTCTCCATCGGGAGATACAGTCTCCGGTTATTTCGATTGTGGAGGCGAAAAAAGAGAACATCAACACAGGTATTCCCCAGTGTTTCGCCGAACTCGTCGCCGCACAGATATTTAACGCCGCCGAAAAGCGCGTCATTGAGACGCTTTACGGCATTGTCACCATTGGTACAGAATGGAAATTTCTGCGACTCCATGGGACGGATGCCGCCATTGATACCGATACTTATTTCCTCAATCAGCCAGAGAAGATCGTTGGCATTATTCTTTCCATGCTTCGCTGAATCGAGAATACTCATGAACCCAAACGACGAAATCCTTAACCATATTACGCGCCGCCACTTCTTTCAGGAGTGCGGCGTCGGCGTCGGCAAGATCGCCCTCGCGTCTCTGTTGACCGATGCGTTTGCGCCGAATTTTGCACACGCTCAAAAGCAGAACGCGCCCCAATTTCCGCCCAAAGCCCCACACTTCAAGCCGACCGCCAAAGCCGTCATTCATCTGTTTATGGCGGGTGCGCCGTCACAGTTGGATTTGTTCGACAACAAGCCCGAACTCACCAAATATGAGGGCAAGCCGATTCCGCCGTCCGTGATTATGGGGCAGCGGTATGCCTTTATTCGCCCCGATGCGGCGTGCCTCGGTCCGCAATTCAAGTTCAGCAAGCATGGGCAGAGCGGCGCGGAACTCTCGGAGATGCTGCCGTATCTCGGCGGGGTCGCGGACGATATTTGTATCATCAAGTCGGTCAAAACCGATCAATTCAACCACGCCCCCGCACAGATTTTCTTCAATACAGGGTTTGGTCAGCCGGGACGCCCTTCGATGGGGGCTTGGGTTGTTTATGGGCTGGGCGCGGAGACGAAAGAGTTGCCCGCGTTTGTTGTGATGTCCACCGGCGCGGGAATCAGCGGCGGGGCGGCGAACTGGTCGAGCGGATTGTTGCCGACGGTCTACTCCGGCGTTCGGTTCCGCAATCAGGGCGATCCGATTCTCAATGTGACGCGCCCTAAAGGTGTTGACGAACAGCTCCAACGCGATAGTTTGGACGTGATCGGCAGTCTGAATCAACAGCATTTCAGCGTTCAGAACGATCCCGATATTGCCGCCCGCATCGCCTCGTATGAGATGGCGTATCGCCTCCAAACCTCCGCACCGGAACTTATGGACTTGAAATCAGAAAAGAAAGAAACGCTCGAACTCTATGGTTGTGACCCCAATCAGGCGTCGTTTGCGCGGGCGTGTCTGCTGGCGCGGCGTATGGTCGAGCGGGGAGTTCGGTTCGTCACCATCTATCACGAAGGCTGGGATGCTCACTCCGATATTCGCGGCAACCATAAGGGCAACTGCGCCGCCACCGATAAAGCCTCTGCCGCCCTCGTCACCGACTTGAAACAGCGCGGAATGCTCGATGAAACGCTGGTCATTTGGGGCGGGGAGTTCGGGCGGACGCCGATGGTCGAAAACAATGCGGCGTTGGGGCGCAGTTTGGGGCGCGATCACCACCCGCAAGCCTATACCATGTGGCTGGCGGGGGGCGGGTTCAAGCGCGGCTTTACTTATGGCAAAACCGACGATCTCGGCTTCAATGTCGCAGAAAATCCCGTTCATGTTTACGACCTACAAGCAACCATTCTGCATACTCTCGGATTGGATCACGAACGCCTGACTTTCCGCTCTGCGGGGCGCGATTTCCGCCTCACCGATGTTCACGGCAACGTCAATAAAAATTTGCTGGTGTGAAGAATCGTGATGCAATAGAGTGATGTTGAAGAGGAGAAGAACAATGGCACAAACACAAGTGATTCAAGGGACATAGGAAGAACTCTCTGCTCATGCTGCCTCACTGGGTAATCGGCTCCTCACGCTTGCTATTCCAGATGAAAAAGATAATTTCTATGAAACGCCTCTGCAAAGACCGGAGGAGGTGAATACCAAAGAGCGGCTCGAATCTCTCTTGTTGGAAGGATTAGCCTCTCCCTCACGAGAAATGACCAAAGCCGATTGGACGGAACTTAAACAGAGATCGCAAGCGCGTGCAGAAGGAAAATTGCGTTGAGCCGTCGGATCATTACACAACTCTCATAGACAAATCAGATAAATCTCGTACATTGCGCGTCCGAAGGACGCTTGGC
>CAZPZP010000726.1:0-2588 GCA_964591025.1 uncultured Chthonomonadaceae bacterium | reverse complement strand
GGCTTGCTTTTTGTAAGCAATCCGCGCAGCACAAGAGCAAATTTCCTCGCTGACCAACAAAGAAACCGAGCAAACCGACGAACATACAAACTCTGTTCTCATCGTAAAGTAGGCAGTTCCCGAAAAAACGCAAGCCCTGTTCTCCATCGCGGCGAACAGGGCGGTTTCTACTTGACACGGACATCTCATTTCGAGTATTCTGACTGATATGAACTATCGTGATTATATCACCGTTGAACCGAACAAGCGCGGCGGCAAACCGTGCGTGCGTGGTCTGCGGATCACTGTCTATGAAGTTCTCGAATATCTCGCTTCGGAAATGACGGAGCAGGAGATACTCGACGATTTCCCCGACCTGACACGCGCAGATTTGAAGGCTTGTCTTGCCTACGCCGCTGACCGTGAGCGTCGTTTTATGATGCCTTCTCCCATTGCTGCATGAAACTCCTTTTCGATGCAAACCTATCACCGCGTTTGGTCTCTCGTCTTGCCGATCTTTTTCCGGCTTCGACTCACGTCCGCGATATAGGACTGAAAGCCGCAGATGACCCGCTTGTTTGGGATTATGCTCGTGCCAACGATTTCATGATTGTTTCCAAAGACGCCGATATGCACGATCTGAGTTTGCTCTATGGCAATCCGCCTAAAGTCATCTGGTTACGGCTTGGCAACTGTTCGACCTCGGAAGCAGAAAACCTGTTGCGGCGTGAATGCGATGCGATTAAAGTGTTCTACGAAGAGCAGACCCTTTCACTCCTCGCCCTGCGATAGAGATTTCAACTTGAGATGAAATAGGAATGCCCCATTCGTCCAGAAGGAAAACAGTCCGGCTTCTCTACCCTCTATCTTACCGTGAAAGCAGGGCAGTGCGGTCAGAGGCTTCAGCGCGGGAAAGGACGAGGGTAAAGCGGGCGGCGCGTTCGGGCGTTTGTACCGCGAGGACTTGTCCGACCTTTTTCTCGTCCATTTTTCGCAAGAGGGCAATCACCTGATCATCGGAGAGTTTGGCGAAGATTTTGGTCACGGCGTCTGCCGGCATCTGCTCATAAACCGACGCCATGCGAGCGATGCTGCGCGGGTCGGGCAGTGTCGTTTGCGTGGTGCGTTGCGCGGTTGATTTCTGCTTCTCCTGAGCCTTCTTGTCGTTCTCCCACGCGGTGCGTTCGTCCTCAAGGGCTTGGCGTTGTGCCGCCAACACCTTTTTTTCGCTCGCCAACGGGTCGGGCGCGGCTACGGCGGCACCGACTTTGACAGGCGCGGGGAGTTTCGGGCTGTTCAAGCCGATTTTGGCGAGAACTTTGCCGAGCGCGGGGTTTTTGGCGGCTATCTTCTGCACAGGAATCACGCCGAACTTTGCCAGAGCGTAGCAGACGCCCAAACCAAGAGGAAACAGGATAACCAAGACGAGAATGAGACGTTTTTTCATGGTGTGCAATTATCTCCCGACGTTCTGCATAATGCGGCGGACATAGTTTTGAGTTTCGGCGTAGGGCGGCACACCGTTGTATTTCTTGACGGCTGCGGAACCGGCATTATACGCGGCGAGAGCCTGAGCCAAATCGCCCCCGAATTCTCGTAGCAATCCGGCGAAATGGCGCGTTCCGGCAGCAATGTTCTGTTCCGCATCGAACGGATCGGTGACTCCATACGCCCGCGCCGTTTGCGGCATCAGTTGCATCAATCCCTGCGCCCCTACCGCCGAGACAGCACGCGGATTGCCGCTCGATTCCTGCTGTATCAACGCCCGCACGACATTCGGCTCCAGTTTGTTCTGCTGTGCGTATTTCTCGATTAATCCGTCAATCTGCGGCGGATTGGCGGCTCCGCCAATCGGACGAAACGACACATTCCCACCAACCTTCGCGAGCATCACATCGAAAGGCGCATTGGGTCGTTGAGCGATTGGGTCGGTGGGTCGGTGGGGCATTGGAGCATTGGGTTTCTGGGGCGTTGCGACGGGAATGTGCGGCGAACTGAACGACGCAATGCGATTTTGTATCTCTTGAATGCGTGTCATGACGGCGGAAATGCTGCTCATACTTTTATTCTCCTCAGTGTCTTGTCGTCAGAAATCAACGACCTAATATCCCAATGACCCAATCACCTGACGACCTAACGACCTCCGCATTGCTGCCATCTCATCGAGAGCGTCTTGCTCCAATTTGAGAGCGAGGACAGTATGATCAGCGTGATCTTTGTCGCGCAGTGTGGCGACGGATTGGCGTGCCTGTTTCGCCGCAATGAGATAGCGGCGGCACTCTTCGACCACTATTCGCGCCGCTTCCGCAAAGCGATTTTGCTCTTCAAGGGCGGCGTCTATCGTTTGGATATAGCGTTCGCGGTCATAAATCGTCGTGGCGTCGAAACTTCCTGCCGTACTGCCGGGACGCCCTAACAAGATGGCGCGGCGTTCCTGCTCCAGCGTGGCGATTTGGCGTTCGACATTGGTCAGCATTCCGTTGGCAGTGGAGAAATCCTGTTCGCGCAACTGCTCGATGATCTCTCGATATTTCAGAACCGCTTCCAACCGGAACTTAAATTTTTTCACTCTAACCACCCCCTAACCCCCTCCTTCCGTAAGGAGGGGG
>CAZPZP010000725.1:0-2589 GCA_964591025.1 uncultured Chthonomonadaceae bacterium | reverse complement strand
CACTCTCAAGGCAAGGGAATTTCGTCCGTAGGACGGCTGTTTTTGAGTCGGGTACGTGATTTCTATCCGACTGGCACAAGAGGTCTTATGGAAGTCGTCTGTTTTTAGGTTGGCGGTATACTGTGCAGACAAAGCGAGTGTCCAGCAATTTGCTGGACAAATTTGTATGAGGAGGAAAAAGTGATGTTGCTTGAGGGCAAAGTGGCAATAGTGACAGGAGCAGGGCGCGGTATCGGGGCGGCAGTGGCGCGGGTTTTGGCGCATGAGGGCGCAACGGTTGCCGTCAATTACGCCCACTCGAAGGACAAAGCCGAGGCGGTAGTCGCGGAGATTGTGGCGGGCGGCGGCAAGGCACAGGCGTTTGCGGCAGATGTGCGGAGCGAGGCGGACGTAAAGAGTATGGTGGCGGCGGTGCATTCCGCGTTCGGGCGCATTGACGGCGTGATCAACAATTCCATTGCGGGCAAGCAGAACGGTTCTTTTGCCGACGCAACCAACGACGATTATACAAACGCTTTCGATTTCGGGTGTTTGGCGGTGGTGCATACGACTCGCGCCGTGCGGGAAATCATGAAGGTGCAGGGCGGCGGGCGAATTGTCAATATCGTCACGGAACTTTGGAATATGGCTCCGTCCGGTTGGTCTATCTATATGGCGGGCAAGGGCGCGATGGTCGGGTTGTCGCGGTCTCTGGCGTGTGAGTTGGGACCGGACAACATAACAGTCAATATGGTCGCGCCGGGCTGGATGGCGGACGAAAAAGTGGATACGACTTCGGAAAGTTCGATCAGTTTCGCCAAAACGATCCCACTTCGCGTGCATGGCAGCGCGGACGAGATCGGCAACGGCTGCGCGTTCTTTCTGAGTCATCTGGCGGGCTATGTGACAGGAGCGTATCTGCCTGTGACGGGCGGACGGATTACTCAAGTCGGAATGTAGGGGAACAGGGGACAGAAAAACCACGGGGGACACGGGAGAACACGGGGACAAAGGAACGACTGAGTGAACTGGAAATTTTTGGGCGCGTCGGTGATAGGAACGGGGCATGAGCGAGCCGGAATGCCGTGTCAGGATGCTCATCGGATCGAGCAAACCGATTCGGGAGTGCTTCTCGTCGCGTTTGCGGATGGAGCAGGTTCGGCGTCGCTTGCAGAAGTTGGGGCTTTAGCGGCAGCGGAGACAGCGATAGAAGCTTTGCAAATGGCGATACGTGACGGTTTCGATTGGGAGGTTTGTTTGCGGCGGGCGTTCGAGGCGGCTCAGAGCAAGGTCGTTTGCGAGGCGGAAAGTCAGGGCGAAGAGGCGCGTGAGTTGGCGTGTACCTTGACCTTAATTGTCTCCGACGGCACGAAAACGGCAGGCGGTTCGGTGGGAGACGGCGCGGTGATATTGGAAACCAAAGACGGACTGGTCTCGTTTCTTGTGCCGGAGCGCGGCGAATATCTCAACGAAACCACTTTTCTGCATGATGTGGAGATTGAAAATCTCGCCTTTCAGACTTATGAAATGCCGATTTTGGGAATAGCGGCGTTCACGGACGGGCTGCAAATGCTGGCGTTGAAACTACCGGAGGGCGAACCGCACGCCGGATTTTTTGCGCCGTTGTTCGAGTTTGCGCGGCATGAGAACGCAAGCGAGGAAGAACTGAGGCAATTCCTGCAATCGCCGCGTGTGACCCATCGTACCGATGACGACTTGACGTTGATTCTGGCAGTACGAGAAGGCGGCAACTCCTGATGCGCCTGACGCGACTCACAACCGGCGAACCCGTGACATTGCGAACCGAAACGCCGCTCGGCGCAGGGGGCGAGGCTCGCGTTTTCGAGATTGTACAGGATACGCGCCTTGTCGCCAAAATCTATCATCAACCGCAACCAGAAATCGCCCGCAAACTCGCCGTGATGCGCGACAATCCGCCCGATGACCCGATGGCAGGAACAGGAGAACTCACCATAGCGTGGGTTGTGGACTTGCTCCAAACGGTGGGAGAAAAGAAGCGAACGGTCGGGTTTCTGATGCCGTATGTTTCAGAGCGGATGCCGATTTTCACCTTTTATAACCCGTCGGCGCGGCGCGAAAACTGCCCGCTTTCCAATCCCCTCTACTTGCATCGAACCGCCCGAAATCTCGCGCTGGCGGTTCGGGCGATTCATTCGCGGGGTTATGTGATCGGTGATGTCAACGAGTCCAATATTCTCGCCTCCGAAACGGCACTGGTGACGCTCGTGGATACCGATTCGTTTCAGGTGCGCGATCCTGAGAGTGGAACGGTCTATCGCTGTCCGGTGGGTCGCCCCGACTTCACGCCGCCGGAATTGCAGGGCAAGGCGTTCAGCGAGATTGACCGCGTGCCAGAGCATGACCTTTTCGGGCTTGCCGTTCTGATTTTTCAACTCTTGATGGAGGGAACTCATCCGTTCGCGGGAATCTATACCGGCGACGGCGAGCCGCCGCCTTACGAATCGCGAATTTTGGCGGGTCATTTTCTGCACGGCTCGAAGCGCGTGCCGTTTCGTCCGGCGGGGTCTGCGGTTCCGTTTGCGATGCTCCATCCTTTGTTGCGGAGTCTCTTTGTGCGGTGTTTCGAGG
>CAZPZP010000724.1:0-2599 GCA_964591025.1 uncultured Chthonomonadaceae bacterium | reverse complement strand
GACGCTTGGCGGAACGCCATTTCAGACGGGGGTTTTCAACCCCCGGTCTTGGGCAATGTGCCATGTTCAAGTGATTTCACTCTTAGCGTTGGGGAGTGAACTGTGCGACAAATCCGCCATCAATTGCCACTCGCACCCGCAGTGTGTCGCTTGAGGAAACTGAAACCGATTCCGTCGTCAGGCGGTTCGGGTCGGTCTCTGTCTCCGGCGCGTCTTTCCAGACTCTGGCAGTGTATCGCTTCTTCCCCAGAAACGACAAGGGCAGTTCCAAATCCCGTGCCTTCTTTGCCGACATTCCGCCCACATACCACGTTTGCCCCTTACGCCGCGCTGTGACCAAAACCTCGCCGACTTCCCCTTGTAATATCCGCGTTTCGTCCCACCATGTCGGAACGATCTTGAGGAACTCGAACCCCGGCTGTCCCTCATACGCCCCCGGATAATCCGCCACCATGGGATTGGGATTGTCGAAACAGACATAAGAAGCCAATTGATGACACCGCGTTCCCAGCACATCGGGAGCCGCGAACTTGACCGCGAACTTGTCCGCTTTCACCGCTCGAAACCCGCCCGCGTGATAGTCCATCTGCCCTGCCACCATCCGCGTAAACAGCAGATTGAGCGTATGTGTCGGGGTGCAACGGTCACTCCACTTGAGGTATTCGAGGTTCAACGCGCCTTCGTGGTTCATCAGATTGGGATAAGTACGCTGAAGTCCTGTCGGCTTCCAAATGCCGTGAAAGTGAATCAGGATATGATGCCGTGCCGCCGCCTGTAGGATTTCTTCGGTAAACTCGACATTCTCCTGATCGTCGTGGTCAAAGAAGTCCACCATCATACCGCTCCAGCCGAATCGCTCGAACGCCGCGAACGCCTCCTCGACCTTGCCGCGCAGTGCCGCTTGATGCACCCATGTCCATAAGCGAACGCCCTTCGACCTCGCATAGCGGCGAATGCCTGCGAGGTCTAAATCCGTCCGAACTTGCGTCACATCGGTATCCGTTCCCGGTACAACGCCCTTCCGTGTCTGCTTGTACCAGGGGGTATCGCTGTTGTCCGCAATCGTTGAATGGAAGGTGATGCCGTTGGCGGCGCAAAAGTCAATATAAAGTTTCTGAGCCTCCATGCTGAAAATCGGCGGCTCTGGCTTGCCGTCTTTGACGACGTTGCCGTTCCACCATGCCCACGTCATTTTGCCCGGCGCAATCCATGCAGTCTCGCCTATCGCATTCGGGGCGTTAAGGCAATAGAGGGTATTGGATTCCAGCAATGACCCTGCCCGCTCTCCCACCATTACCACACGCCACGGCGTCTCCATCGGCAAGGGGAGAACGACTTTCGTTCCATCCGGGCGGGGCGTGAGTTTGCAGACGAGGGTATTATCCTTGCCATTCGCAGGGCGCATCAACGCCATTCCCGCATAGCGGCGCAATGCCGCTTCCGTGATTGCGAGATGCGTGCCGTCTTCATAAGCGAGTGTCAGGGGCATATCGAGCAGGGTATCCGGCTTGACCTCTTGCAGAGGGATTGCGGCGACGGTATGTTCATGCGAAGTCCTGTAATTTTCCAGATACTGCACATAGGCGCGGGGATTGCCCGAAAGAGTAAAAGATGTGCCTTCGTCGGCAACGGTCAGCCGATCCATTCCTGCCTGTTTCGGCACATCATAGCGGAAGGCAATCGCGTCGTCATAACAGCGAACAATCACATCCACGCGGCGTTTGCGGGGCGTTTCCAGCGAGAAGCGCGTCTCATGGTAGCGGTCAGGGGCAAAGTCCGCTCTGCCGAAGAGAACACGGACGCGCTTGTTGACGGAGCGGCGGCGTTCACTTCGCACCCGGACACCCGCCAGCAGATCGCCTTCGCCCGCGATATTGAGACTGAGTTGCGAAGCGTTCAGGATGGGCTTCCCTCGAAAGGTCGCTGACCAGTGCGGCGTGTCGTTGGAACCGGGCAACGGCATCACGAACTGCACCGCGAGGCGACCATCGGGAGAGTTGAGGGGACGCGGTGGGTCAGCATGGGCAGACTGTCCGCCGACAAGCACCAGCCAAACTGCTGCAATGCCGACTGCCGCAACGCGGCACCGCTTTGTGAAGAAAAGTATTGCAAGAGACATCGCACGCCGCTCCTTATCGTTCTCCGTATGGCAGCGCAATACAGCGTCTTTCTGATTTCCAAAAATAACCCTCTATGCCGCCCCAAAATTTCAATCGCTTCCCTACCATTATCGCATAAATAATCACAATGTCAGGTTCCAAGGCGGCAAAATTATGACCCATCTATTTTAGTGCAGGGTTTCGATGAGGCATATTGCCGACTGACGAAAAACTCTTGCTCATAGTCTCTGTCTCGGTGAGATTGCCGCCCAAAGCAAGGTTCACGCTCAATGATTCCAGAAAAGCACTGCATACAGCCATTGATGAAATCTTTCTCGCCGATGCCTATGATTCTTAACTTTTCTGGAGACAAATATGCAAGCCACCACTTTATTCAATCGTGCCACAGGCAATAAGTCAGAAGTCGGCAATGACTGGATGCCCGCGACGGGTGGGAGACCACTCGTTTTAGTACTACAGTTGGAGAAATGAGGCAGAAT
>CAZPZP010000723.1:0-2602 GCA_964591025.1 uncultured Chthonomonadaceae bacterium | reverse complement strand
CGGGTACGTTTTTGTACCCGCTATTATAAAGGCGTAGGACGTTTGCCCTTGTTCTTGATTTTGAGGAACAACGCCGCAAGTCCATACAGCGCGATTGCCCAGATGAAACTGTTGAGAATCGTCAACAGTGAATGTAAAGGGCGAAGCCAACCCAGCCCAATTTTCATAGAGACGCCATATAGTGAACAAAAGCGAGAATAGGAACAAGCAGGCGTTTGTTTCTCATCGTGACCTACTTTCGTTTCACTTGGCGCAGGGCAGCGCGAGTTTGGGACAACAAGGTTTTAGCTTGCTCTACATCGGAAGGCGAAGCAGTGTCGCGCCCATACAAAAAGCGTGTGTATATTCCCGTCAGTGCCGTGAGAGAAGAGGAGAGCGCGGGCGTTTCGGCAGCAGTGCGGTGCGCCACAAACGCCGCAAACTCGTCCGGCGTAAAATAGGGGAGACGCCCCAATCCACGCTTGCCAAATGCCTTCAATGTCGCGTTGTACAGCACGGCGATCTCTTTGTTCGCGGGGTGACGCTCGATATTTTTGATGTGTGCGACAGGCGCACGCTTGAGCCGCGCCGCCAATTCCGTCTTCAGCACGAAGCCCAACAGTGCCACAAACAACGCCGCCAACCCAATCCCGAACCCGCCCTGACGCTTGAGCCAACCAAAGAATCCTCCCTTTTTGTCGTCATCGGGCGTGATGTCCTCGGTTCCCTCGGTGGCGTCTCGTGTTACCCAACCGACCCCCGCGAAATAGGCTTCTGTCCAAGCGTGTTTGTCTCGCGCCCTGACAATGTGTTCGCCTGAGCGGGCATCGAGTTCGCCCGGCAGAAACCCCGTCGCCAGTCGCGCCGGAATTCCTGCGAAGCGGCACATCACCGTCATCGCGGCGGCAAACCCTGTGCAGTAACCCTGTTTGGTATCGTCAAGGAGATACAGAACCGCGTCACGATCCGCCGGTGTGCGCTCGACTTTGAGATTGTATTTAATATTGGAGGACAAATACAATCGGATCGCCTCCATCTTCTCGAATGCCGTCTCTTTGCCTTTGGTGATCTCGGTGACGAGCGATTGAATGCGTGTGGAGTCTTCGGGCTTCAGCGGCGGAAGTTGAAGATAATAATCCCGGATATTGTTGGGAATCGCGTCGGGATCGGCGGCGCGAAGCATCTCCTCGCTATCGCTCGGAACCTGCGAGATGACTGTATACTGATTCTGGATCGATTGTATATCCTTGATTTGGAACGCCCCCGCCGAATTGTATTCGATGTCCGTCATTCCGGCGCGAATCTCTGTCACATTGCCCGCACCATACAGTTGATTGAAGATGCCGTTCTCCAAAGAGATCATTTGTTTGAGTTCCGCGCTGCCTCGCATCGCAGCGGGGGGCAGTTCGAGCGAACTGGTGGGAACGCGATAACGGTTGCGGGTTGCTATCGAAGCGTCGTCTGTCGCACTTCCAAACGCCTGATACTCGCGCGCACGCTGCTGCGAATCGGGCTGGAACGGTCCGGGATCGAGCGGCTTGGTTATGCCCGCCGTATCGCGAAACACTCGCCCGTCGTAATAGTCGAAGGTCTTGCCCCGCCAATAGAGAGAGCGTCCACTTTGCACGCGCATCACAATCAGATTGTTTGTGTCGCCGGGTCCGCCGCTCACGTCTATACTCTGGTTCTCCGTGAACACTGTCGCTCGACTGGCGGCGGCAGCGGCTTGGACGGCACTGCGACTCGCCCCATAAATCGTCTGTGAGATGCCGAGCGATTGCCCGACACTCCGTATTGGAATCGCGACTACGTTTGCAAATAGAAACGCCAACACCACGCAGACTGCCGCAAGTTGAACTTGTCCGCCGAATAGCCGCTTATCGCGCAGAGCGTTTGCGTTGAGGACTTTGCCGCGTCGCGAGCGCAGAAAGTTTTCATGGATCATCAGAAACGTGGCAGAGGCAATGAACGTGAGAAACGCATATTGGACACGTGGATCGCTGCTGTGTGTGCTTGCCAACGCGATCATTGTCATGGAAGGGACGCATTGAAACAGGATTCCGCCGTCCGTCGAGATCGTGAAGGCGTAAACAATGGCGAACCACACAAACGCAATCTGTAGTATCACGCCCCTGTCGCTATAATCAGCAATAGGGAAAAGAAACGCCAAGCCGCCGTCGCCCGACCACGCCATAAGGAGCAGGAGTGCGACAGTGATCAGCGCAGGAGTCTGGATCGCTTTGACCGAGATGTCGCGATACCGCATGAAGAAACTGGTTCCATATCCGAGGATTGCCAGTGCGAACGTCAGCAGGGTGAATGCGGGCATTTCGAGTCCCAGGGTGACGGCGTAGATCGCGGAAAGCGTCACGCCCAGCGCGGAAAAGTAGAGATAGACGCTCGGCTTTTCAGGCGGCGGCGCATCGTCATCGGGCAGAATTCCGCCGAACGGCACAATTCTTTTGATGCCGCGTGTTTCCGGTTCGGGAGTCATCATCATCGCCTCGTTCGTGTGGTCGGGTACAAGAACGTACCCGACTCAAGTACAGTCGTCCTGTGGACGCACAAACTGTAAGGTTATCGCCTTACTCTAACATCAATCGTGAGCAGAAACTCTCAATAA